>JABMPU010000147.1 GCA_013203665.1 Armatimonadota bacterium | reverse complement strand
TAATGTATCAACAATTATCGACTCTCCTAAATCGTAAACACAAGAAGCACCATATAATATTGTGCTTCCAGGAATTGGTTGAATAATAAAATAATTATTGGATGTATTTGTAATAAAAGTATTATCAAGATAAATATTATAACTTTCTAGCAAAGCATAAGTTGGACTTGTTGGTGGATAAATTGTTAATTGGTTTGTTTCATAGTTAAAAGTGATACTATCTGGAGGTGGTAAAACCGGTAAGTATGGTTCATAATCCACAATTCCATAAGCAGGATTATCATTACCATCAATAATTGTAACATCTATTGCAGGATAAATATCCCACGCATTATTTTCTGCTTTCAAATCAAGCGCACTGGCATTGTAAACACTGAAAACCTCACCTGTATAGAATTCATTACCATGGATCATGTTGAAACCATCATCGTCTGTACTTGCGTTTTCCAGGTCACCCAGGTTTGCTGTTGCACCATCCGTCAGATAGAATCCGGTATAATTGCCGGTTATCTCGTTGTAAGTGAACGTTCCATTTGCTCCTGAACCATAGAGCATTACACCTGCACCGGAATTGGGATCGTTTTCCACAAAATTATGATGAATATGATTCCACTCATAATGACCTTTACTGTTGTATAAATAAATGCCAGTATAATTGTAGGAGACTTCATTGTATTCCACTGTGGGTGCCATCTCGTTGTAATTGAATATATTTGCCATTGTTATGCCCTGCTTGCCGTTGTGATGGATATAAGAATTGGAAATCGTGGGACTGCAATCGCTGGAATTGCTTTGCAAACTCAGTTGTATCGCTCCGTAAAATGATGGACCTAAACCACATTGAGTAACCTCACAGGAATCGATGAGTGCATTGGAATTATCAATTATCGTGATACCGCTTTTCTGCACATTGGCAATTTTGGAATTCTTGATCTCCATGTAAGAAGGAGTTGTTGCTGAAAGTGCAGAAAAAGAAATTGCTTTCTGGTGATCATCGAAGAAAGAATGATTAATCAGAACCGGACTATTTATGGAATGAATTCCATAATCATTAGTATCATCAGTATCCGAAATTCGGCAGTAATCGAAAATACTTTGCACTGTCTCATTTTCCAACCTTATCCCACCCCAGCTAAGACCGTTATCAAAATGAAAACGAATTGAGTCATTATACGTTCCTTGTGCGATTATATTTCCCATTGCTGTAATCTTATAATTCCCCACAGCAATTACTTCCACACCTGCTTGTATTTCCAGTGTTTCTCCAGTTGGAACAGTGATATCACCTACAATATTGTAAGGATTATTATCCGGAGACCAAATCCCGGATTGATTTCCCGAAACATCTATCGCGATGAGGGAAATGCTGATAACGAATACAAAAAAAATAACTAATAACTTTCTCATGTTTCCTCCCTTTTTAATCTCTCATTACGAAGCTTCCGCTTTGTAATGCACTAACTCCGAAGCTTTTGCTTCCATACAGATACGAAGTGGAAACTTCGCACATTATTGTATTCCCAACTGGAAAGTTGGGAACGAGACTGACTCTTTATATCTCAACTTTATCCAATTCGATAATTATCGAACCATCCCAGTTTTTATTATTTGCAGAGCTATATTTCCAATGCTCAGGTTTGTTCACAAAACCTCGTTTTACCGGATTATAATGAATATACTCTACTTTTTGATTAAGCATCTCTATTGACGATATCATCTGCGGATGAAATCCTTCCTGCCAAACTTGAAACGTTGTTTGTTTATGCTGCTTCTTATAATATTTCATCAAATCAAGCTTCCATTTGCATTTATCATTCTTCAATTCACCAATAATTTTATCTGCTGTAAAACCTTTTAAAGAACGCATCACATCAGATAATTTAGGATGTGATACAATCAAATGGAAATGATTATCCAAAATTACATAATAATATATTTTCATATCTTTTTCAGTTCTGCAAAAGTTAAGAGAATCAGTCAAAATCCTGAAATATTTTTCATGATTAAATAGTGAAATCCATTCTATGATTGTAGAACTGACGAAATAAATTCCATCTTTATCTACAATTTTATAGCTGCTTCTCATTTCCTCTCCTACTACCTCTCATTACGAAGCTTCGGCTTCCATACAGATACGAAGTGGAAACTTCGCACTTCATTTCATTCCGAAGCAGAAGCTTCGGAAAGAGTAATAAGTTATTTTCCCAACTAGAAAATTGGGAATGAGCGGAATTCATTTTTTGAATTTTTGTTCAATCAGATTAAAACCGTAAACAATCATGAAACCTACAAAAAATGTAATTACCGAAATCCAGAAATTTGAATTAATAACCGGCAAAATGTTATGTGAACTATGAAATAAATTCCCATTAATTTCTATCATTTTTTTGAATGGATAAAGGCTGTAAATACTGGCAATCATGAGTCCTATCAGGAAGGCGATTGTCTGAGAATGATATTTGTTGAGCAGTAATTTCAATAATTTAGTAAAGAAAATAATACCGCAAAACATACCAAATGCGAACACAGCCAAAAACAGATAATCTCTCGTATTTATAGCAGTTAAGACGTTTTCATATTCACCCATTATTAACAAAATAAAAGAACCGCTAATCCCGGGAAGAATCATTGCGGAAATTGCCAGAGCACCGGAAAATGCAACGAAGATAAGATGTTGAGGTGTATGTTCAATCAACTCAGAATGATGTTCAGTTAAGGATTCTTTAATCTCCAGTTTTCTGTCTTTCAATTCACCGAAACCTACTGAAATGGAGACAAGGAAAATGATAGCCAACAAAAAACAGACAACTTCTCTAAAACCCTTTTTCTGCATCATTCTATAAGGTATAACAATAGATGGAATAATTAATCCGATAAAGAATGAATATGTTGGATCATGCTGACTTACCAGAAAGTATTTTATTACTTTTGAAAGAATAACTATTGAAATTCCTGCTCCAATACATATTCTAAGCAGGAAATAAAAATCGATCTTCCGTAATGCATTTCTGAATATTGTTGATTTAAATCCTTCTTTGAATATACTAGCCAATCCTGAGAGAAAATCCTTATCAATATTTGCTATCGCATTGATAAGACGCTCATATATTCCCAAAATCAAAGCAAAGGTTCCTCCGCTGATACCAGGTATAATATTTGCAATTCCAATAAAAAAACCTTTAATCAAATCTACAATTGTCTTTTTCAAAATTTCCATCCTTCTTTGCCTATTAGCGGAACAAATGCACATCCGCCATGATTTTTCTGAACATAACCTTTCTCTTCTCTTTCTACAACTAATAATTCCTGATAAAATCTATTTCCTGTTGGAATTATCAGCATTCCTCCAACACAAAGTTGTTTAAGCAAGCTTCTCGGAATTTCAGGTGCTGCAGCAGAGACAATTATTTTGTTGAATTCATTACATTGGGGAAATCCTTTTTTCCACCCTTGAGAACCATCACTTATTTTATAAAAAATATTTTCATATCCCATTTCTGTTAGAATTTGCTTTGCTTCTTCAGATAAGACACCGATTCTTTCAACTGTATAAACTTCTAAAGCCAGCTCTGCTATAAGAGCAGTTTGATATCCAGAACCGGTTCCAATTTCCAAAATTTTATCTTCAGGTTGAATATCAATCAAGTCCATCATCAAAGCTACAATATAGGGCTGTGAAATCGTTTGTCCCTTACCGATACTAAGCGGAGAATCATTGTATGATAAATGCCTGTTTTCTATAGGAACAAACAGATGACGTTTTACTTTAAATAAAACATCTAATATTTTTTTCGTATGAATCCCACGAGCTTCAATCTGGGAACGAATCATTATTTTTCGCTGGTCTTCAAATTTCATTTTTCCCTTTTTTGCTCACGGATGAACACGGATTAAACGGATATTATTTTTTCCAAAAGAAATCATAAAACTTTAAACTTAGTGTCTCTTAGTGCTCTTCGTGGCTGAATTCATCAATCCAATTTTCGATTTTCTTAAAAGATTCTTTTTTGGTGAAATTGGGATAAATTGGAGTGATAGAAATATAATTCTTTGAAATTGCTTTGAAATCAGTATTTCCGATTTTTGACCACAAAGGGACAGCACCACCAATCCAGTAAATTTTCCTTCCTCTGGGATCTTTTTGTTCCTTCACAAAATCCTGGTATTTACGATGACCGGTTCGGGTTATTTTAAAACCTTTAATTTCAGAAACTTCCACATTCGGAACATTAATATTAAAAACTTCATTTTCCCCAATCAATTCATGTATACCATTTTTCAGCATTTTATTCATAAAGAAAGCAGCAGTTTCAAACTTCTGGTCAACCTTAGAAGCAAGCGATAAAGAAATTGATTTAAAACCAAGAAACATCGCTTCCAATGCAGCAGCTACAGTACCGGAATAAAGGACATCTTCACCCATGTTTTGTCCGCCATTTATCCCAGATATCACCAGATCGATCGGATGTTTCAAAATAATTTTTTCCGCTAATATCACACAATCTGCTGGACTGCCGGTAACTGCATACCGGTTTTTATCTCTTTCCCAAATCCTCAAAGGTTGATGAAGAGTGATGGAATGTGAGGTTGCACTCTGCTCTTGATCCGGAGCAACCATAATTATTTCGTGTCTATTTTCTTTAAGCACAGCAGCTAAAATATTTATTCCAGGTGCATCGATTCCATCATCATTTGTAAGTAGGATTCTCATTTTATCTCCAATCAATGAAAAATTTCATATACAACAATTTTAATAAAATTCTTAATATCTCTCAAATGAGAAATATAACTTTTCTGTCCATCATAAATAGTCTCAATCTCGATGAATCCTGTCTTTCCGCCGGCTTTTGCCAGTTTCAGGATAACTTCAGTTTCGAATTGATAACGCTTTGTTCTAAATTTGAAACCTTTAATTGAATCCAAATTATACAATCTGAATCCACATTGGGAATCCAGGATTTTCTGTTTCGTAATAATCGAAACAATTTTGCTTGTTATCGAGTTACTGCAAATTCGCATAAAAGGCATTTTTCTATTTGATAGAATCCTTCTTCCAATTAATAAATCTATCTCATCTTTATTTTGTTTCTCCAAAAATCCAGGAAAATTTTCCGGTTTATGTTGCAGGTCACTATCAATTGAAAATGCAAATTTAAATCCATCTGTAATTGCTTCCTTAAAACCGACATTAAGAGCGTTTCCTTTACCTCGATTGATTGGGACATTAATCAAATTCACACCTGAGACTTTACAAATTTCAGTAGAATTATCTGTTGATGCATCATTAATCGCATACACGCTTCCAGCAGGAAAAATATAAAAAATCCTTCTAAACAATTCTTCCAAATACTTTGACGAATTGTATATTGGCACGATTACTGCTGTATTTTTCCAATCCGCTTTCATCTTCTCACTCTAAAATTTGAGTTAGTTAAAAACCCAGAATTATTGTGTCAAGCAAATCATCAAATCAGGTTCAACTCACGGATAAGCACGGATAGAATGGATTGGGAATTTAACGAAAGAAATCTTATTTACCTTGAAAAAGTTTAAAACAAGGTTAACTCTTTCAAGTAGACCTTTTCAAGGTTGTGTTAACACAGTTGTTATTTGATAAATATTTTTTCTTCGTGATTCTTAGTGTCCTTCGTGGCTAAATAATTTTAGAAATCGTTTGACAATCGCAGTCTTAAAAAAGAAAAGGATTCAAAAAATAATCAAGGAATCAGAGGAAAATATGAGTGAAAAATTAATTTTTGGAAACATCGGAACAGAAGAAGCAATGCACCTTGAAGAGACATTTGGTGCTCATAATTATCATCCGCTTCCAGTGGTAATTGCCAAAGGTAAAGGTGCAAAAGTCTGGGATCCGGAAGGAAATGAATATTACGATTTTCTCTCCGCATATTCTGCTGTTAATCAGGGGCATTGTCATCCTAAAATCGTAAATGCTCTTATTGAGCAGGCAAAAATTCTTGCTCTAACTTCACGTGCATTTTTCAATAACAAACTAGGTGAATATGAAAAATATATCACAGAATATTTCGGATATGAAATGGTTCTTCCTATGAATACTGGTGCGGAAGCAGTGGAAACTGCCATGAAAATTTCACGCAAATGGGGATATGAAAAGAAAGGAATTGCGGAAAATGAAGCGATCATCGTGGTCGCTGAAGAAAATTTTCATGGAAGAACCATTGCCATAATTTCTGCTTCAACCAATCCTTTAGCCTATAAAAACTTTGGTCCTTTCCTTCCGGGAATCATTAAAATACCATACAATAATCCTGAAGCTTTAGAAAACGTGATGAAAGAACATGGCAAAAACGTTTGTGCTTTTCTGGTGGAACCAATTCAGGGAGAAGCAGGAGTAAATGTGCCTGATGATGATTATCTAAAAAGATGTTATGATATTTGTAAGAAATATAATGTGCTTCTCGTTGCAGATGAAATTCAAACCGGGATTGCCAGAACCGGTAAACTTCTCTGTATAGAATTTTCCGGCATCAAACCGGATATCGTGATTCTGGGTAAAGCTATTTCCGGAGGCGTACTTCCTGTTTCTGCTGTACTTTCTTCCAAAGAAATCATGATGGCTATCAAACCCGGGGAGCACGGTTCAACATTTGGTGGATTTCCGCTTGCCTGCGCTGTGGCAAAAGCTGCCTTGGAAGTTGTAAAAGAAGAAAATTTAACTGAAAAAGCAGAAAAACTAGGTGAAATTTTCCGCCAAGAATTAGCTAAAATCGATTCGCCTTTTATTGATAAAATCCGAGGTAAAGGTCTCCTCAATGCTGTTGTTATCAAACCAATGAACGGCATACAAGCTTGGGATGTGTGCGTGAGACTCAAAGAAAACGGACTGCTTGCAAAACCCACTCATGATCATATTATTCGGTTTGCACCTCCACTTGTTATCACAGAAAAACAACTGATGAAATGCATTGAAATAATCAAGAAAACATTTGCTGAATTAAGTTAAGATTTAAGAAGTACAGTTAAGCACTAGGTTTTTTTTAAAGCCACCCTGACTGTTTAAAGCAGGGTGGCTTTTTGTGTAATATTAGAACCTGGGAAGTTTGATGAGTTCTGCATAATAAAGTGTTTTTGTCGTCCTGCTTGCCAAGTCGAAGCTAGCGAAGACTGGAGATATTCTGCTTGCTTTTCCATCGAAGGAACTCTACTTATAATGAGATTCTTCGTAAGAGTCTGCTTCGAAGATTTCCTCAGAAAGACAGTCTTTTTTTATTTTGCATAACTCTTATGGCAAATTTGAAAATACTGGATATGTTTACTCTAAAAAAGGATGTAATTAGAAATATGTTAGGAAATTTTACAAATATTTGGAAACCGATGAATCGGTT
>JABMPU010000146.1 GCA_013203665.1 Armatimonadota bacterium | reverse complement strand
ACATCTGTGTAAACCCGCAAAATATTCTGTTGAGCATTATATTGAAAAGGATAAACATAAACATTTGTGCCGCGAATATCCCTCAAAATAAACGGTTCCATTGCCTCAGCAATATCACCAGGATAGAATTCATCCGTAATCGATTCATCATCAATTTCATAAGGAATCAAAGCAGGATCCTGGTTACGGTAGATCGTTCCTCTGGAAGGTAGAAGCGGGTAATCAAGCTTGTAATCCACATAATCGGTTGAAGTGATTTCCAGCGAAACATTCCTGTCATCAGAAAGCTGAACTGAAGCATGAATAAAAGGCAGTTCCGCATAACCTTTCTCTTTGGTTGCGACCTTGCCTTCAAACTCAATCTGCGAATATGTTATTCCATCCTTGATTATCTCGGATATCCTGTAATCATCCAATAAATAGTTGAGTTCAAATTGTGTACTGCCGGTTTGATCGAAATAAACTTCAAAGCCATTGGAAGCAAACATCGCTGTTAATGTAAAAACCGGTAACAGCAAAATAAACATAAGTTTTTTTGAATTTTTCATCTTTATCTCCTTTTTCATTTTTTATTTTTTTTATTTCATTAATAACATTTTTTTATAGGAAGTATAATCTCCGGATTTAGTTTTGAATTTATAGAAATAAACTCCACTTGATACAGCTCTATCAGAATCATCACGACCATTCCAGACTACTGCATGATACTTTGCTTCTAATTCATCATCAATAAGTGTCTTCACCTTTTGTCCACGAATATTATAGATTTCAAGACTCACATGAGAGAGTTCTTTCAAAGAAAAACTGATAGTTGTTTCCGGGTTGAACGGATTAGGATAATTACCATTCAGTTTAGTAATTGTGGGCACTTCCTCACCAGTACCAACAAGCCATACTGTTAATACGACTGGAATTGTTGTTTGCACATCAGTATCATCATTTATCACAATATTACAGATATAAACTCCCTCTTCCAAATCAGTTGTATCAAAAGTGATTTCAATCTCATCCATTGCACCAGCTATGAGCGTTCCGCCAATCGCATTAAGACTCAACCATTCAATCATAGCATCTATTCCAATAGTATAATTTAGTATACCACCCCCAACATTTGTAAGCTCTATTGTATCTATTTCAATTGAATTAGGAGCCATTTCTTTAATGATGGAATCGATATTCACTTGAAGTTCAGGTAAAATCGGAGATAAAATCGCCGGAAAGATAATGTAATCTATCCAGGCACAGTCCTGACCGGAACTAACAGAACCATCTTTAAAGTACCTCCACTTAAAGTTATGATTTCCTGCTGCTACAAAATATGATTCTTCGCTCCAATCATCATTGCCGCTCCATTCATCCTGAAGTACTCCATCAATATAGAAATTCAGATAATCATAATTGTTTTCAGAATCAACTTTCTTCCAGAAACTGATTTCTCCATCAGCAATTACATCAAGTTCAACAAATATGATTGAATATTGATTATTTGAAATGTCTCCGGATTTTGCACTATAAACACCCTCATAAAGTTCGAGGTCTGTAATCTGCCAATCTGCATTTCCTATGAATTCCCAAGGATACATGGAAAAATCACCGGTTTCAAAATCTTCCAGACACAAACCAATATTAAGAGCGAAACCTTCTGAACAGGAATAATCATTATCAGCAGTAATATCCACAGTGAAAAGAGCAACATGACCAATTTCAGCCTGATTGGAAACAGTTACATTAAAAGTGACTTCATCATTGGAATATGCTGCCAATAAATCAAGTTCATCGATGTTATCATTGATTGTAATCAAATCATCTAAAGTAGAAAGAATTGAAGTAATATTAGAAGCTGTGGCTCCGCCATTATTTTCCAATGTTATTACCAGGTCTGCTGTTTCTCCCGGATCCAACCTGCTGTTATTACCATCAACAACTGTGATATTTCCCAGATTAATTACAGGAGAAAAAGCCATCAGATTAACTGTGCTTTCCCAGGTGCCTTCATTTCCTATCATCTCTGCATTTAAAACGAAGTAATATTCATCCGGCACATCATTGCCCACAGTAAAACTGAAGGCATTGGGAAATTCAATTATTACACCGGCAGCAATATCTCCAATAACTTCGCTGTTGTCTGTTAATGTGATGTATGTAGCATCTTCAATTGAAATCGTCATATTAATGCCAGTTGCATTTGCTATTCCTACATTTTCCAAAGTTACACCCAAATTAACTGTTTCACCAAATTCTATGATGTCATCCCCGCCAGCATCGATTGTGTAACTATCTATTACAATATAAGGACCGGCATTGGGAATTACTTCGATCTCTTCAATAACCGGTACTCTATTTTGACGGGTAATAACTAATTGAGCAAGACCGGGTGATGAAAATGGTTCAATCTCCAAATCGACAACACCGGTTTCATTTACCAAAGCAGCTCCATGACTTATACCATCCATTGAAATCGCTACATAAGAAAATGGTTCTGCTGAAATTTGAACTGAAGTTAAACCAAGAAAAATCGTGGAAGGATAGCTGACAGTATTATCAGAAGGAACTCCAAAATAAGCAGATAATGACGGATCGCCCATAATCGAGTAAATTTCCCAATAATAATTAATCATTCCTCCCCCTTGAACAACAGCCAGATTTCCAGCCATGATCACAGCATAAGAGGTTGTGTACCACTCGTTAAAAGGTTCACCGTGGTCGTGGAACATACCGTCATAAGCACCGGGACCTGTTGCGGCATAAGTAGGATTTGCAGTAATTGCACCAGCTCCTACTCCCCACCAATAGTCTTCATCCCAGTAAGTATTGTTAGTTCCGCCAATATAGCCGATGGCACCTTTATTCTCTGCTCTAAGCCAAGCTTCACCAAAACACATATATACTTCAAATTTATTGGTTAAACAGCAATTTCCAACAGCTAATGGATATTTACTTTGGTTTTGAAGACCATTAATATTGGAAATTGTAAAACTGGGATTACCCCAGGAAGTTGAATTGCCATGTGCAGTATAATTAATATAACCTACTCCATCACTTACATTTTGGATGATATTGGCAGAGCTGCTTCCGGATAGAGGATATAAATATGTGTGAGAATAAATTCCATGAGCAGCATTAAAATAATTATCTGTTCCATAATTTATCTGTCCATTCCCATGTGTAGGAGCGAAATTGGCATCGACTCCAGCGATCATTACTACTTCACCGAGGTAAGCTGGATCGGGCATTTCATATCTTTCATATTCGAGAGTTTTATCAATTTGTGGTTGCAGTTCTGCCTCGTTATTTGCCGAGAATCTTCCATAATAAATTTCAGGAAGATAATCATTACCCTCAATCTTAACATAATTCAAATCCGTGATATGACCACCGGTACTACCGTTCCAGGCAGGGAGCTGAGCAACATCTCCCACAAAAAGAATAAACGAAGGAGCTGGAGATTCAGGAGTAGCAGCATCCCACAAAGATTGAATATAATTCTTGATAGATGTGGTTGTGCTTCCAACTGTCGGATTATCAGTATACCCAACAATCACCTCGAAACCTTTCTGAATTTTCCATTCAATAAAAGGCTCCAACTGAGCTTCAAACATCGGATCGGAAACGATAACATATTTTATCGGATACCTGGTTAGATCTTCCCTTGAAGTCGTGGGAGAATAATTGAAGACATAATCCTGATAGGCAGATTCAAAATAGGGTGAAAAAGTTTTGTTTCTAAGCGAATTTGTTGCTGCTAAATCTCCTCCCACAAAATTAACCTGGATATCAACATTGTTATAAATTTTTATTGTATTTGCTGTGGGATTATATTTAATCGGGTTAAAGATCAAAATAAATAATCTCATTCCACGCAAAATTCCGAGTTCCTCCACAGAAACAATCGGGTTTTCATCATATTGATCTGATGTATAAGCATCAGCATTATAAACAAATTGGATGTCTTCCGGTTTTGCACTTTTAGAAATAGATTCCTGAGCAGGAATGATGGAATAATTAATATCGAAATCTGCCAGAACAAATTCTGAAGTTTCAAAATTTAAAACTTGCACCTGAACATCGGCTTCAAGCGGTACAGTAATGATTTTTCTTAAAATTGGCAACTTGGGAGCTCCAATATCTTTTGAATACGAATATCCGGAAATACTGATGTTAGCAAAATTTCCCATTTCGGTATCCACATCAAAAGACTGAATCTCTGCGATTTGGAAGCTGGCATTCATTCCGAACTCATCACTGCTGAAAAGCTCAACATCTGTGTTGGAATAATCCAATGGAATAATTTGATTGGCTGCATAAATCGAAACCATCAAAAACATAAAACATAATAAAAAAGATATCTTTTTCACACTTTTCTCCTATTTTCATCTTTGTTTTCTAATTAAAGAATGCAAGATAAATTCCAAATATAAAATTAATTTTATTGTTCCTATTTCGTAAACTTGTTAAATGTCTATTCTATTTTGAAAGAATGAGTATCTCGAAACTCAATATTTCGATATCATAACTTAAAAAAAATTAGATTCTGAATCAATTATAAAAGAATTGACAGAAAAACAAACATCGAGAATCTAAATTATCAGGAAGGAAAAAGCAGTATAAAAGAGTTATTTTCAATAACTTCGCAAATTCAAGAATTTTCCTGAAATCCAGATTTTCTGAATAATATCAAATTTTTGGAGAAAGAGACAAAAAGAGAAAATGAATTAGATAAATGAAAGAAAAGATAAATAGAAGAATGAATAGAATCCTAATATATTTTCTATTTAGATATTCAACTTAAGTTTGTCCACTTCGTTTACAGGAAAAATCATAAATGAACTTATCCAGAATAATGAGCATCGATTATGGAACTGTGAGAATTGGAATTGCATTGAGTGATCCCTTGCAAATAATTGCTAATCCATTCAAAGTAATTCAAAATAGCGGTGAAGATGTTTTCAATGAAATTAACAGTATTATCAAATCTGAAAAAGTCGAAAAAATCATTTTGGGATTGCCTGTAAACCTGAAAGGAAAAGATACAAAAAAAACTATTGAAGTTAGAATTTTTTTTGAGAAATTGAAAAATAGGATTTCAATTCCAATTATTTATTGGGATGAATCTTACTCCAGTGTGGAAGCAGAAGAGATGCTAAAAAGAATGGGTAAAAGCATAAAAGAAAGTCGCAAAGTTGTAGATAAATTTGCAGCTTCAATAATCTTGAAAAGTTATTTGGATTCAATTCAATGAAATCGATGAAACTTTTTTCTGTCTTTTTAATGCTGGTTCTGCTATTCTTTATTGTTCATGGAATTTCATTATTCATAAATCCATTAGATGTAAAAGACACAGTTGTTGATATCAAATCCGGTGAAACTGCTTTTCAAATTGCCCAAAAACTCTACGATAAAAATATTATCAGAAGCAAAAACTGGTTTTATCTTTATGCAAAACTCTCCAAAGCAGATAAAGATTTAAGTTATGGAAAATTCCTCTTTTACGGAAAAATGACAATCTCTGATGTGCTTGAAAAGATAAAATCAGGGAAAGTATTTCTCAAGAAAGTAACAATTCCGGAAGGTTTAACTATTAGGAAAACTTGCAGATTATTAACAAATAACGGCTTCGGAGATTATCGAAAATTCAGCTCGATTTGTAATGATTCTATCTTTGCAAAAAAAGTAACCGGCTTTTCAATTTCAAGTTTAGAAGGTTTCCTTTTCCCGGAGACCTACTTCTTTCCTGAAGATGTGAGTGAAGAGTTTATTATCTCACATTTAGTAAAAGAATTTTTCCGACAAACTGCTGATCTGGATTTCGTTCCCAATGAGAATTTAGATTTTTATGAAACAATCATTCTGGCATCAATAGTGGAAAGAGAAGCAAAAGTAGAAGAAGAAAAACCGATAATTGCCAGCGTTTATCTGAACAGAATTGAAAACGGTTACAAGCTGCAGGCTGATCCTACAATTGCCTATGTTTTAGAAAAATCCGGTAAATCCCGCAAAAAAATATTTTATCGCGACCTGGAAATTATTTCTCCCTATAATACATACAAAAATTATGGTTTGCCGCCAACTCCGATTTGCAGCCCTTATACAACTTCTATCGAAGCGACCCTCAAACCCGCTGAAACTGATTATTTCTTTTTCTTCGCAAACCCTGGTGGACGCCACGAGTTTTCTCAAACATATTCACAGCACCTATCCAAACAACGACTTTTGAAACAGGAAAATGGAAAATAATATTCTTCTTCATCTGGCAATAATTATCTTCTTCTCCAAAATTCTCGGTGCAATTTCCAAGAAATTCAAACAGCCACCGGTTGTAGGAATGCTTTTTTTGGGAATTGTACTTGGACCAACTTTTCTTCATTTTATCGAACCGGAAGCTGTGATAAACTGGATTGCTCAAATCGGAGTACTGTTTCTTCTCTTTGAAGCAGGTTTGGAAACAAACATTAAAAAAATCAAAGAAGATTCCAGACAAGCCGTTTTACCTGCTGCCGGCGGCATTATTTTGCCTTTTGCTTTAGGATTCCTGTTAACTTATTTCATCAGCAATAATCTTTCCCAGAGTCTTATGGTAGGAGTGATTTTCACTGCCACCAGTGTAAGTGTGAGTGTGATGACTCTCATCGATTTGGGTAAGCTGAAAAGCCTGGAAGGCAGGTGTATTGTAAACGCAGCAATTATTGATGACATCGTGGGAATCTTATTATTAACTTTTATAATTGGATTAACACCAGGTTCCATAGGAGAAAATTCTCATATTACCTTATCAGTTGTAAAAATCATTATCTTTTTTGTGATTTCTTTCATTTTTGGATTGTTCATCTTGCAACCATTTTTTCTTAACCTGAAAAAAATTCTATTAGATAATGTTGTCGTTTCTTTAGCAATTGCTGTTGTGCTTCTTTATTCCTGGTTTGCTGAAAAAGCAGGTCTGGCTGCAATAACAGGTGCTTATTTTGCTGGTCTATTTCTGGGTCAGACACATCATAAACATGCTGTTCAAACTGGTATCACAAATATTGGAAAATCATTTTTTGTTGACGTATTTTTTGTTAGTATTGGATTGCAGTTTGATTTATTTGAGATTGATGCCCATCCGCTTTATGTTATTATTTTTGTTTTATTAGCAATTGTTGGTAAGATGGTTGGCTGCGGATTGGGTGCGAAACTCACAAACTTCGATATGACCCGTTCATTTCGGGTTGGTGTGGGAATGATTCCCAGAGGAGAAGTTGCTTTGATTATTGCAAATATGGCTTTGGCAAAAGGTATAATCTCAACCAATATTATTTCAGCTACAATACTGATGGTGATAATCAGTGCAATCGGAACACCATTATTACTGAAATTTGGTTTTACAAAACTGAAGCGTAAGACTTTTTAGAGGAGTGCAATAATGTGGAAAGAGATACTTGATAAAGAGTTAATTATAATAAACCCCGAAATCAGCAGTAAAAAAGAACTTTTTGAGAAAATGGTAAATCATGTTTACAATCATGATTATATTGTGAATCAAAAGAAATTCCTGGAAGCACTTTGGAATCGGGAAGAAATGTCGAGTACAGAATTAATTCCCGGTGTTGCTTTCCCACATGCACGCAGCAAAGTTGTGGAAAAAGTTTTTCTCTGTATCATCATAATTCAAGAAGGTTTTGATTATCACAATCCTGAACTGGGACCTGTAAAAATTATTTTCTTTTTCGGTTCGTCTGATAAATATAATAAAATATATCTGCAATTATTAGCTAAATCATCAAGACTTCTGAAAGAACCGGATTTCCGGGCACAAATCTTAAAAGCTCGAAACAGAGATGAGATTTATGAAATTCTGATTGCTTATGATGAAGAAGAAACAGAAAGCAAAGAAGATGATAATTATCTTATGATCTTGACCTTGAATGATGTAAACAAAATGAATGAAGTTCTTTCTTCGATGATAGAAGTGGGAATCACAAATGCATCGATTGTGGATACGATTTCAATGGCAAAAAAACTCTCCTATGAAATGCCGATTTTTGCAGGACTCAGTTATATGTCTCAGGGAAAATCGAAACGCTCAAACGTGATTATGTGCTATATTACCAGAAAAGATATTGCCCATAAACTTCGTTCCCTACTCAAAAAAAATGGAGTTGATTTAGACAAAACCGGCACAGGATTTATTCAACTTGTAAAAGTTGATTCAATTATCGGCAATTTTGAAGAAGAAATTGATTTGTAATAAAGATGAAAAAAAAGAAACAATATAGTTTTCGTGAGGGAAGTCCTTTAACTTTCTGGGAAGCTGTTCGCAGTGGTAAAGCTTTCAAATTTCTTCTAAAAGGTGAAATCCCAGAAAGATTCAGATCTCCCAAAAAAATTATAGAATATAACCGGAAATTCTTTTTCAAGAAAATCCTGAAAACTCCTCCTTTAGATTCAAATCCTAGTTCAGATGTCAGCATTCATTCTCTGGTCTGTCAGCAGGATATAGAAATGTATCTTCTCGCCATAAAATCATTCCTGAGATTTTATGATAATATTGCTGTTTATGCTCACAGTGATGGTAGTTTGGATTCGTATGATATTTCCATCCTGAAAAAACATGTTAACAATATTTCTATCATAACCCGGGAAAATCCTTTGTGGAATGAATTCCTGGAACTAATTCAGAGAGATTACATTGAGAAAGGGATTGGCAACATAATCCTGATGAAACTTTTCTTCTCTCAATTCAGCGAAAAGAAAAAAATAATTGTTTTAGATACTGATATTATTTTCCTGAAAAAATCGGAAATATTAATTGATTGGATAGAGAAAGAGCTCAACTGCAGTTATTACAACCAGGATAGATACGATACTTTGCGCGATGCTGAAGAACGAATAAAAATAGAATTCAAGTTAGATAAATTACCGCTAAATTTTAATGCCGGATTTATCGCTCTTTATAACGATGTTGCTCTTGATGAGATTATGAAATTTCTTCAAATTCAAGAAAAATATAAAGATACAAAATTAACTAAAGGTGACCAGACAATCCAACATCTGTTGCTTGCCAAAAGAAATGCAAAACCTCTGGATAGAAAAAAATATGTAATATTTTATGGTAAGAATTACACTCCTGAAACTGTAATGATCCACTTTCCCAACCAGAACAGGTTTGATAATAATATCTATTTGAAACTTGCTCGCCAAGTCTGTAAAGAACTAATAAAATGAACAAGGAATATCGATTTTAGATTTACGAAGATGAGATGAAGTTTGCTTCGGGATTATTCAATATTAAATTTTCAATTATTTTTGTGCACTTTTGATACAAAAACATTTTTCTTGACTCTATTATTTAAAAAAATATTTATCGCTATTGGAGGTTTGATGAAGATATTTTCAATTTTAATTATACTTGCTTTTGCCTGCCTTTTGTGGAGTGCAGAATATCGAATCAATCTCTCCTGGGACGAATTTGAAGGTGAATGCAACGGCTTTGTCAGCGGTACGATTGGAAGTGATTTTGGTTGTGTGAGTGGAGTTAATGCTGAATCTGTTTTGGATGGAAAATTGATCTCAGTTGGAGAAGGACAAGCCATTGGGACTCAACAATCTTTTATCATCAAATCGGATGACGGATATTTCTCATTCTGGATAAAAGATAAATTTGCAGACCAGGAAATGAATGCAGATTTAAATCTGATTGCCAGGGCAAAACCGGTTGTACAAATCTTTAAAAACAATAAACTTATCGAAGCTATTCAAATTCCTCAAGCACAGGGTTTGACCTGCAAAGTCTTTACATTGGAAGCATATTCCGGTGAAGTGGACACTGAAATCCAGTTCTATCCTAAATCAAAAATAATTTTGGGAAAAGTGGTAAACGCTGTTTCCGGAGATGCACTTGCAGATGTAAATGTAACAGCAACAAATAACATGAAAGAAACAGCAGTTTTTAAAACCGATGAAAACGGAGTCTTCATTTTCGATGCTGATCTGGGAAAATATGATTTGTTCTTTTCAAAAGAAGGTTTTATCAGTGCTGAATCTTCTGCTCGCATGGGAATCGATGAAACTCCACGCGAAATCATTTGTGCCATGTCACCGGAAGTGAAAGAGTTCCGCATTGTTCTAACCTGGGGAAGCCGTCCCAGAGACCTTGATGCTCATCTGAGCGGACCAAAACCATCCGGAGGAAATTTCCACATCTGGTACAGAAACAGAATTAAGATCGCAGGCAGAGATTTCTTAGATAGAGATGACACATCCAGTTACGGACCGGAAACAATCACGATTTACAAACCTGCAGTTGGTGACTATTATTATTCGGTTTACGATTATTCGAATAAAACCAAAAAAAGGAGTCAGAAACTATCGAGGAGCAATGCTCTTGTTCAGGTTTACGGTCAAAACAGACTTTTAGCAACCTTCAGTATTCCAGCGAATCTCAAAGGAAACTGCTGGCACGTTTTTAAGATTGACAAAAATCACGAAATTGTTCCAATTGATAGAGTTGATTTCGTGGCAAAAGAAAATAGTATTCAATAAAACAAGGAGGAAGTATGAAATCATTAAAGTTTATCGCAATTGTAATGGTAGTTTTGTTATTAATTGTGGCTTGCGGAAAACAAGCAGGACCAGAAGGTCCAAAGAAAGTTTATTACCCGGATTGGTGGCAAATGCAGGATAGTCCAGAATACGTACAAACATTTGGAATGGCAACAAAAGTTTCTCAGACAGTTTCTTATGATGCTGCTTATGCCAATGCCATGCTTCAGGCTGCACAGTATGTAGAATCATACGTGAAAGGTATGGTGAAAAACTATGAAGAAGAGGCCGGTGTTGTTGATCCAACTGTTACTGCTTTGACAAGTACAGTCGTAAAAGTGGTTTCAAATGCTAAATTTGCTAATGTCATGGTTACAAAACAAGAGACTATTGTTGATGAAAATAATCGTTTCAAAACTTTTGTAAGAGTGAACATTCCAAAAGAAGCTGTGAACAAAAATTTGGTTGATAAGATCAAGAAAGAAGAAGCTTTATACAATGCTTTCAAATCTTCACAAGCTTTCGATGAACTGGAAAAAGAAGTAGAAAAATACTAAAATATTTTTCTTTCAGGTTAAAAGGTGATTTCAGTAGAAGTCACCTTTTTTTATTCTATCTCCATTTTTTCTCGCTTCAGTATTTCATAAAATTTCGTGGAATTTACTTTGGAAACATTTCCTTTGGGGATTTCCAGGACACTTATTATTGTAAGATAACCATAAATTTGATATTCAACCACATCATCCTGAAAAACCTTGGAACTGGATTTGGCAATTTTATCATTGATCTTTACAAGCTTCTTATCACACGCTTTTTTAGCAATACTGCGAGTTTTTATCAGACACAGTTTATTTAACAATTGATCGATTCGCACAATTTATTTCCTTTGGAGTAAAATCTCCGCGATTAGTTTCTATCCGTAAAGTCAGATTTTCGACTCGTAAGTTTACCCTGTAGGGAAGAAGGACCATATCGGGTGAACGACGAATCGAGACAAAGCGCATATTCCAGCTACCTCGAGTCGTCGTCGCAAGCTCCTTACAACTCGAAACGGCACTTT
>JABMPU010000145.1 GCA_013203665.1 Armatimonadota bacterium | reverse complement strand
AAACTAAGCTTTGAAGATACAGAAAAGAATTACAGGAACGAGTTTTCCAATTTGCAAAAAGATGTAATGACGATTATTAATTGATAACTGAGTGTTCCTATATTCAAGCTGACTGCGGTCCAAATCTATCAAACTGATCATACCAAGCTTGAATTGCTCCTGAGCCATATTCAGGTTTTCCTCTGCTAATTTCAATTTCTCAGCATATAAATCACGTGACCTTTTGAGAGTTTTTACATCTTTTTGCAAATTGGAAAACTCGTTCCGGTAATTCTTTTCTGTATCTTCAAAACTTAGTTTCTGAATCTTGAAATTTCGTGTTGTTCTGCTCAAGGATTCTCGTTTATCCAGAAGATCGAAAATCGAATAAGATGCATTGAGCGATATTGTCTGCGAATCATCATATTCATCAAAATCAAAGAAAGCTTCATTGTCAGCGTTATTGTAATTGTAACTATATGAAAAATAGAGTGTTGGGAAGAAATTCAATTTCGTCTGAAACAGGCTGAGTTTACTGCTTTTTATCTCATTTTTCAGGATTTTCATATTAAGATTATTTTGGAAATTCAGCTCAGATTCGATTTCTTCAAATTCAGGTTCAGCAAAATCATGCTCTTTATCCTGAACATTCAAATAGGAAAAGAGGTCTTTGCGTAATTTAGAAAGATTGTTCTCTGCTTCATTCACAGCTATTTCATAATCTATCAAATCTATCTCACTTTGCTTCAAATCCAGGATAGATTTCTCACCTGATTCAAATTGAGCTAAAATCTGTGAGTATATCTTATTTTGAAGTTTCAGGTTCTCTGCGTGAATTTCCAGACTTTTCTGCGATTCCAGAACAGAAAGGTACATCGAAACAATATTAAAAACTATCTGTTTGGTTGCTTCCTGCAATGCTAATTCCGAATTCTGTTTATCAATGAGAGATTGCCTGATATTGAAATATGTAGGCTCATCCAGATAGATACTTTTGGTTAATGAAAAACCGGATGTTCTATTCCAATCTTCTTCAATATATTTTGATTTACTTGCTGATACATTTGCAGACGGTAAAATCTCGAGATAGCTGCTTCGCAAGGATGATTTCGAGTTCCGAAAGGATGATATCTCTTTCTGCATTTCTACAGAACGTTCCAATCCGAGCTCTATAAGTTCATCTAAATAATATTGTTCAGCAAAACAAAATATTGGGAGAAGTATGATTAACAAAATCAGAGTTTTCATTTAAAAATCCTTAAAATATTTTTTTTATTCTCAAAGCAGGTCTTGTCATCCGACATGGTAAAAGCTTTGAGTTACTCGTACTTCAGTGCTTCGATAGGATTTGCAACTGCAGCTTTCACTGCTTGGAAACTTACGGTGAAAAGAGCAATTAGCAAAGCAATAAAGCCCGAAAGAATAAACGTTAAAACAGTAATATCCACTTTATATGCGAAATTTTCCAACCATTTGGTAAGTCCAAAATAGGCAATTGGCCAGGCAATAACATTGGCAATAATAACCCATTTGGCAAATTCTTTGGAGAGATGGATAACAATGCTTGAAACAGATGCTCCCATTACCTTGCGAATACCGATTTCTTTGGTTCTTTGTTCTGCTGTAAAGGCTGCCAATCCAAACAATCCCAAACAAGCTATGAAAACACACAAAAAGGAAAAATATGTAAAAACCTTTCCTATATTCTGTTCAGCGGTATAAAGTTCATTCAAGCCCTCATCCAGGAAAGCAAAATCAAATGGGTAAGAAGGACAGAATGCATTCCATTTTTCTTCAATAAAATCCAACGTGTTAAAAATATTTTCACCTCTAATCCGCATACTGATATTTCTGAGTGGAAAATCTGCTAATAATATCAATACCGGATCGACTTCATTGTGCAGTGAAGTGTAATGAAAATCCTTCAGAACTCCAATAACTTTTGTGTCTCTCACAGCAGAACCATCCAGACCGGCTCCATATTGCAAACGTTTACCAATCGCCTCATCTCCCCAACCGAGTACTTCAGCAGCTTTTTCGTTTATGAGGATGGATTCTTCAATATCGGTTTGAAGTTCAGGATCAAAATTGCGACCCTTAATTACGTTCATATTCATGACATCCAGATAATCGTTATCAACGAAAAAGAAATTTATGCCTTTCTCCGCAAAAGTCCCATCATCTGTTTCATACCGTTGCACGATAATGCCATAACCTTGTCCCGGAATACTGGAAGATTTTCCAACTTTTAAAATGTTAGGATTCTTAAGAAGCTCTTCTTTAAAAGTATCGAGGTTTCTTACAGCAGATGTGTCTCTAACTGTGAGTACAACAATATTGTCTTCATTGAATCCCAAATCTTTGGTTCGCAGGAAACTTAATTGTTGAGCAACAGTGATGGTGCCAATTATCATAATTATTGATATTGAAAATTGAAGTAAAACCAGAATTTTTCTGAAGGTTCCTTTATTATTTGAGCCAATTGTGCCCTTAAGCACTTTCACAGGAATGAAAGATGAGAGGTAAAAAGCAGGATAACTGCCGGACACAATCCCCACAATTATTGTAATACCCAGAATTAGACCAAAAAACAGTAAATTCCCAGATATATCTATTTCCAGATGTCTGCCTGCAATCTCATTAAAAAGAGGTAAAATTAATTCTACTGTCATGAAAGCCAGAAGTAAGGCTAGAAAAGCGATTAAAAGAGATTCCATCAAAAATTGATTTTGTAAAATATTCTTCCGTGCACCAACTACTTTTCTAATACCCACTTCCACTGCTCTTTTCGCAGAGCGTGCTGTTGCCATATTCATATAATTCATACAACCAATGAGCAGCAGGAAAATAGCTACAATGCTGAAAGTATAAACATAGTTGATATTTCCTGTAGGCAGATCGTACGTGAGCCTGGAGTGTAGATGAACATCAGCCAAAGGTTGTACCATCAGTTGGAATGAAGCATTTATCTGATCGCCAACAGGCTTGATGTATTTTTCATTAAATTGCGGATAATCATCCATTATGCTTTGTATATCGCATCCTTCTTTCAACATTATGTAAGAATAGAAACCAACGTTCCAGAATGCGTTCGGCTCGAGACTATAATACCTGTCATGTCCGAAAACTTCTACAAGAGTGTTTATTGAACACAAAGCCTTGAATTTTAAATGTAAATTGTCAGGTAAATCATCAATAACTCCCTTTATGGTAAAGAGTAAGCCATTTCCTGTCTGAAGAGTTTCACCGATTGGATTCTGGTCTCCAAATATTTTTCTGGCAAAATTCTCTGTGAGAACCATTGAATTTGGTTCTGCAAGCGCTTCATCCGGAGAGCCGGCAATAAACTTATGCGTGAAAACATTGAAAACCGTTGAATCTGCAAAATAGATATTATCTTCAAAAAACTTTTTCCCTTCATATTCAAATAGATTGTTATCCATTGGAAGAAAGCGAACATATTCTTCTACTTCCGGATTTTCTAATTTTAAGGCAACTGCCAGCGGAAAAGCTGTTGCAGCAAAATAATCGTCAGTTTCATTAATTGTAAAATGCGATTCCAAACGGTAAATCCGGCTATATTTTTCGTGAGCTTTATCATATGAAAGTTCATTTTGGACATATAAACCAATTAATATCGTGCAAGCCAATCCAATTGCCAGCCCAATGATATTTATTGTTGTATAGAATTTATTTCTCAATAAATTTCTGAAAGCGATTTTCAAATAATTCTTAAACATTTATTTCTCCGTTTTTATGAGATCTCCTATAATAATAATCACTGTCATCCTGCTTGCCAAGTCGAAGCGAGCGAAGATTGGAGGAATTCTTGCTATCTTTCTTACGAAGGATCTTGGCCAATAATGAGACTTGTCCGCTGTGGTGGATTCTTCGCCAGTCTGCCAATGTAAGTTTTTCTCAGAAAGACATTCCATTATTAATTTTACAGAAATCTTTTTTATTTTATAATCACCGTCTTATTATCTATTACATTTTTCTTTATATACTTGTAGAAGACACCAAAATTCTTAATATCTTCTTTTGTAAAGATACCTTCAAATTCTTTGCTTTCACTGTTTAGATACATCTTCACCTGCTTGGCATGAACGATTTTCTTATAAAAATCAGTACTCAAAAAATATACATTTCTATCTTCCATTGGAATCACAACCGGATAATCAACTTCGAACTCAGTTGAAATTATGCTTTCTGTTTCCATTGGATCATCATCGATTAGAAACTTAATCTTTTTTATGAATAATCCTGTGTTTTTCTCAAAGCCGGTTAAAGTTAAAAACCAGGAATGTGAATCCTTAGAATAGATAAATTCCAGATTGAAATTAGCAGTTTCTTCGATGTTTTTAAGTTCGATTTCTATGGGAGAACTGTAATAACCTTTTACGCCTTGTGGTAGGATTTTTCTATTTATTTCTAAGACATCGAATCCTGTGGCGGCACAACCCGAAAGTAAAATAATAAATGATAACAAATAAACGAATTTTTTCATTAAAACCTCCAATAATATATTATTACATTTCAAAAAATAATCGCATTAATATAATGCAATTGTCGTGCCAATGGTTTTATGCTTTAAATAGCAGGAAGTTACAACTTTCCAATACGATGAAGCCTTTTAAAAGCGTTCGGAAATGAAACATAAACTGTTCGCAAGTGAACACCGGAAAAATCAGTTTACAGATATAATCAAAAAAAAATTGTAACTTTTAATAAGATTTTCGTTATACAGGTAGAGAATCAAAAACAACAAAAGGATTTGTGCTTGGAATCTGAAAAGAGAAGAATTCTCAGAGCAAAAAAGGATTTAAAGGATTTCGATTTCCTTTATCGGAAGTATTTTCCGAAAATCAATAATTTTGTCTTTCATAGAGTGGAAAGCGAAGCTGTTCGCAATGATATTGTATCCAATGTCTTTTATAAAGCAATGAAAAAACTCTCTTTCTTTCGCTTTATAAATTCCAGGAAATGTTCGTTCTCATCCTGGTTATTCCGGATAGCTGTGAATGAAATCAATCAATATTACAGGAATCTCAAACGTGAAAATAAAATCATGGAAATGTCTTTAGCAAACCCGCAAACTAATTATGAGCTGGATTATGAACTGGTAAAAGAAAAAATGAAAAATCTTTCTTCTGATGAACAAAACCTGATTGCACTCAAATATTTCGAAAAAATGAAAAATGCAGAAATTGCTGAAATCTTTCAGAAAAAAGAGGGAGCAATAAAAGTTCAAATTCACAGAACCATGAATAAATTACGCTCAATACTTGAGAAGGAGGTCGAAAGTGAAAAACTTTGAAGATAAACTGAATGATCTGAAAATTCCAACAATTGAAAACGATCTTTTTGAAAACAAATTACGAAGAAATCTTATTCAAAAATATCATACTTCAGAGAAGAAGTATAAAAGAAATCTTCGTTTAGCTGTTGGTTTTGCCTGCCTGCTGGCGATATTCGGCTGTTCCACTATTCTCAATCCTGAAATAGCCTACAAAATTAATAGATTTACTTTTAAGAAAGATGTGCTTTCCAAACTAGAACTTCAAGGTAGAAAACTTCTTTCTCCGGAAAGTGATATGACATACACATCCATTCGTAATCCGGAGTTACAGGGAAAAATAAATCCTGCAGATTATATTGAAGATAAAGCATTTTTAATAAGAAGATACACTTCCAGCACCGAAGGTTCTGTGATGATTGTTTCTGAGTTCAAACAAAAAACAAAAATTCCAAAAAAGAAAATTTTATATTAAAAAAAACGGAGGTAGAGATGAAAAAGAATTTTTCAAAAACACTAATCCTGAGTTTGGTTGTATTAGTTTTAGCTGCAACTCCTCTATTGGCAAAACCAAAAGCCTATATGGGAGTTTTTCTGAGCGATCTTTCCATTCAGGACTTTGAAGAACTTGGTTTGAAAGAAAACTATGGTGTCTTCATTGAAAGCATTGTGGAGGAAAGCCCTGCGGAAGAAGCTGGCTTACAACCACAAGATGTTATCTTACAAGTTGCCGGAGACAAGATCTACACTGTAGAGCAAATTACTAAAATGCTCACAAATTTTGAACCGGACCAGGTTGTGAAAATCAAGGTTTTGCGTGATGACAAAACCAAAACCATCAAACTAACCTTAGGTAAGAAGAAAGAAAAAGAAGTCAAAAAGAAAGCTTTTCTGGGTGTTTATATGCAAAACCTTTCCGAAAAACTTCGCAAAAAAATTGGCCTGGAAGACCAATATGGTGTTCTCATCGAAAAAGTTGTAAAAGACGGTCCCGTACAAAAAGCCGGAATGCAGGATAATGATGTCATCCTGAAAATTGGAGAAGATAAAGTTTATTCTTCGGATCAGATTTCCAAAATGCTGAATTATCTTAAACCGGAACAACTTGTAAAAATTACAGCTTTCCGGGATAAAGAATACAAAACGTTCGATGTTATTCTGGGAGAAAAAGAAATCCCGTCATTCGAGTTTCAAACTCCGGAAATTGAATTTCTGCAAGATATACCTAAAAATATTTTTGTGTATAAATATGATGATAAAAATGGAAAATGGATTGGAATTCAACCTAAAGAACTCAATGAACAATTGCTGAAAACATACAACCTGGAAAACGGTGTTCTCATAGAAAAGGTTTTTGAGGATACTCCCGCAGAAAATGCAGGTCTTTTAGCCGGTGATATCATTACTCATATTAACGACCAAATAATGGAAAGTACCAAAGGTATCATCAAACTCATTCAATCCAAAGAAATTGATGATGAAATCGATATTGCCATTAAAAGAGGAACAGAACTGAAAATCATTAAAACAAAAATCGGTAAAAGACAAGACTTACATTCCGACCAAAAGGTGGAAGTCTCTTTTGATGAAGGAGATGTGAGAATCATGATTGATGGAGATGAAGAGCTTTTATTAAACCTTGGGGATCTAGAAGAATTGGAGAAACTCAAAGAACTTCAGTTTCTTAAAGGTGAAAAAATGGAACTTTTTAAGGAAAAGATGGAAAAACTGGGTGATAAATTGAAAGATATAAAAATTGATATTAAAAAAACGAGCGAATCTAAAGACATATAGAACGTTTCAGCTATCGAATTCCCCCTTTGAAAACTGAAACAAATCATGCTCCTCAAAAGCCCTGAAATTCAGGGCTTTTTTTACTTCCCTTTTTAAGGGGAGGTAGGAGGGGTTCAAACCAATTCACTCACGAACACTTTAATATATTTATTTCATACTGTTAACTTCTTTGTTTGTTATTAATTGGTTGACAGATAAATAACTAAATGCATTATCTTTCCGGTAAATTACTATGGATTCTGTAATGGATTATGATGAACTGGAGTACTTATGAATGATGTTGTGCCGATTGAAAACTTGATAAACAAAATTATCTTTCTGCGTGGACACAAGGTAATGCTGGATAGCGACCTGGCAGAATTGTACGGTGTGGAAACGAAAATGCTAAAACGGGCTGTAAGAAGAAACATCGATCGGTTTCCAGTCGATTTTATGTTCGAAATTTCTAATGATGAGTACATTTCTTTAAGGAGCCAATTTGGCACCTTAAAGAGAGGACAGCATTCAAAATACTTACCATACGCTTTCACAGAACAGGGAATTGCCATGCTTTCATCCGTGCTTCACAGTGAACGTGCCATAAAAGTAAACATAGCCATTATGCGAGCTTTCGTTAAATTACGGGAACTGCTGCTATCCAACAAAGAACTGAACCGGAAAATGCAGGAGATGGAAGCCAAATATGATAAACAATTTCGTATCGTTTTTGAAGTTTTACAGCAATTGATGGAGACGCCTAACAAACCTCGTAAAGAAATTGGTTTCAAAGGATTACAATCTTGAAGTCACAATTTGTGATTTCATGTTGGAGCGGCAGAAAATTTGTTATAAGAAGTAATGAATAATAGATTTTCTAAATTGGAGGAAAATTATGAAAAACATGTTTTTAAAATTTGATAAAAATAACAAAGACGCAGGACTAAGTAATGAAATATTTGAAACCAATTTTTTTTATGAGTATGAGAATTTTGATTTCTTTGGTCCAATAAATAGGGTAAATATATTCGTTGGAGCGAATAATTCTGGTAAAAGTCGTCTTTTAAGAGGTATATTAAAAAATAAAAATCAAATATTATTAAGTAGTATATCCATTTATAATATTCTCTATTCTATTAGGAGAATTAATAAGGAAATAATGAGTAAAATGCGTGAAGATAATGAAGAAATTGTGATTGATTTTGACTTTGAAAAACTTAATCCTACCGAGCAAAGACAATTTCATAAAGAATTTCTAAACCTAGAAAAAGGAAATGATTTATCTTGTAGAATTAAAAGAGATGGGTACATTTTTAAAATAGTATTTAATATCATTTATTTTGGAGAAAAATTTCATAATGATTTATTCACAACATGGTTAAATTATAATAATGAAAGTAGAAAAGATAATTTTATAAAACTAATTAATCATCACAAATTGATTTTAGATTTTATTAGTAAATGGGAAACGAGGATTAGAACTACAAGTAGAAAAATACAACTTTATTTAAAACTACTTCTGGAGCTTGCTTCTTGGCTTGAGAAATTTAAAAAAGCAATAGAGGAAACTAAAATAACGTTAAGTAATTATAATAAAATCTATATCCCCGTTTTAAGAACAGCTTCTTCATTATTCGGTAATGAAAATAACAAGATTAATTATGATATCTTTAAAACATCAATTTCTACAAATTATAAAATTAATTTATCAAATGAAAGCAGTATTGAACTATCTACAGGTTTAGATTTTTATAATTCAATAAAGAGAATAAGAAACGATTTTAAACCGAAACGAAAAAAATTTGAGAATTTTGAAAACTTTATTAGTGAGAATTTCTTTAATAATAATCCTGTAGATATTGTTGCAAAAGAAAGTGATGATCAGAAAGAGAAAAATATCATAATCCATTTTGAAGAGGAAGATGAAGAAAGAGAAATTCATAATTTAGGTGACGGAATTCAATCAATAATTATGTTAATGTTTCCAATTTTTACTGCTGAAGATAAATCATGGATTTTTATTGAAGAACCTGAAGTAAATTTACATCCGGGATTACAGAGATTATTTTTAGAACAACTAATGAATAATGAAATCATTAAAAAAAAAGAACTAACTATATTTTTTTCAACTCATTCAAATCATTTATTAGATATCAGCTTAACAAATGAAAAAGGCATTTCAATATTTACCTTTGAAAAGCAGAAAAAAAAAAGAAGAATTCATTTATAAAATCAGAAATGTTAAAAGTGATGATCTGGATATTTTAAATAAACTGGAAGTAAACAATTCTTCAGTTTTTTTAGCAAATTGTAGCATTTGGGTAGAAGGAGTTACGGATAGAAAATACATAAAGGCATTTTTACAATTATTTTATCATTCAGACGAGAAGCCTGATATAGAATTTATGGAAGATATAAATTACGCTTTCTTTGAGTATGCTGGTTCAAATCTAAAACATTATCTTTTTACAAATGAAAATAAATTTGATGAAATTAAAGCACAATTTCTATCAAATAGAATATTTTTAATTGCTGATAAAGATGTAGATAAAGGAGAAAAACATAAATATCTAAGTGAACAGCAAAGTGAAAACTTTTGTTATAAAGTATTAAATGTCAGAGAAATTGAGAACATATTAAGTCCAGAAATTTTAAAGAAAATCTTGAAGAAATTTGAAAACATTAATGAAAATAAGTTGGAAAAAAGTACAATTAAAATGTCTGATTATAAAAACAAGTCTTTAGGAAAATTTATTAATGATAAATTTGCCAAGGTTGGAAAAACATTTTCAGCAGAATCAGAAACATTAGCAACTTATTATAAAAATAGATTTGCTGATATTGTATTGAATAGAGAAATAGAAATCAAATGGAAAGATTTATCGACAACTGCAAAAAATTTGATAAAAGAAATTTATGGATTTATAAAAAAGCATAATCAGCATTTATAAAAATATTAAGATATTATTGCAAAGATGTCCTAATTATAGAAAATATATGAATAACTACTATTCCCAAAAACTATTTTCCTCCAAACTTCAAAAATGCTACGAACTGGCTTCTTCCCGTGTTCAAAGAAAGGCGTGCTTGGAAATCACGCCCTACTTTTAAAAAAAAAGATTAAAACCAAATCGATAGTTTTGTGTCTTATTAGGTGAGAAAAGAATTTGAGGAATTATGACGGACAAAGAATTATTGATAGAATATCTTAATGGGAACATGAATGCCTTCCATACATTCTATGAAAACTATAAAGATTCTTTATATACTTTCCTCAAAAACAGAAGTGAAGAAAATGCTGCTGATCTTTTCCAGGAAACATTTGTAAGATTTATCGATGCACTCACAAAAAAGAAGATCAATAAACCCAAATCCTATTTATTTCAAATCGCAATGAACTTGCTGAGAAATAGAAGCAGGCAAGCAAAAATAATTCTACTCAGCCCGGAATACGACGTTCCGGACCAAGACACAGAAGAGGAAGATGAGTTTCCTGTAAAAGAAGAAGAACTGAAATTATCACTTTTAAAATTAGCAAAAGAAAAGCCGGAATTCTACGATGTGCTTCACCTGCATATTTTCGAAAAGATGACCTTTGACCAGATAAGCGATTTGAAACAACAGAATCGAAATACTATTTCTTCGCGCTACAGGTATGCGATCCATTATCTCAGAAAACTGCTTCAGCCAGGTTTGGAATTAGCAAGAGAGGTGTAAAATGTTTAAAAACCAAATTTATAAAAAGGCTTTATATCCAGCTCCTGATGAACTGGAAATGAAGATACTCCTGCATGCAGCAGAGAAAATCAACTTTTCGGAAGAAACAGAAAACAACTGGCTGGATTATGCCGGATGGGTTCCTTTTCTTGGATTGTTTCTCCTATTGAAAGATCTGATAAAAGGTAGTAGATTCACTATAAATCCGGAATTTGGAATATAAAAAGTGTTCTGTCAAAATTGGTTAAAATTTCAGAAACCATCAAAATGGTTGAAATTTTGATATGTAGGTTTGTTTATTTTCCACAACTGAAGAGGGTGTGTGAAAACAGATGAAAAGCACGATTTTTTTTT
>JABMPU010000144.1 GCA_013203665.1 Armatimonadota bacterium | reverse complement strand
ATCAACTAATCTGGAATAGCAAAGATAACAAGGGGAAATCTACTGCTTCCGGGATTTATTTCTATAAGCTAAAAGTGAATGGAAAAGATAAATCTGTGAAGAAATGTCTGCTGCTAAAATAGTGTCAGCTGAGCCTGTCGACATTTCTCGCAAACCCATACAGTTCAATAGTTTCAGTTGTACTGGCTATGATCGATCGTTATACTGTTTGATCCGGACAGGCTTGTGCTTATAAAATCGGTGAATTAAAAATATTAAAATTGAGAGAGAAAGCAGAGAAAGAACAGGGGAATGATTTTGATATTAAAGAATTCCATAAGATAATTCTGGAAAATGGTGCGGTTCCATTAGAACTTTTAGAAAAAATCGTGGATGATTATTTAGATTAATCATACGTAAGTTATATTAACCCAAAAATAATTTTTAAGCCTTCGAAAAAGGATATCGATAAATACAACTTATTCTATCTTAAATAAATAAAAAAATATCCAGTGTTCGATAGCGAACAAGTATTGTCCCGATATCGTGCATTTCGCTATATCTTAGAATACTCCTAAATTATTGTGGCAAAAGAAGATAACTTGAGTGGCATAGAAATTGCATTTATTTATTAGTAAAAAAAATAAGTACAGGAGGAAAAGTGAAAAAAAGAATTTGTATAACAACATTGATATTTATCTTCATAACAGGAACTATCATAGCCCAGGAGAACGGTGTTATTGCATTTTCCATCACACCTCCTGATGCTAATAATGAGATTTATGTGATCAATGCTGATGGAACAGGATTGACACAATTAACAAACCATGAAGGTAGGGATTGTGGTCCGGATTGGTCACCCGACGGAACCCAATATGTTTTTAGTTCAAATCGTGATGGAGATTCAGAAATTTATATCATGAATATTGATGGAACTGATATTACGCAGATAACCTACAATAATGCTGAGGATTGGTGGCCCTCGTGGTCTCCTGACGGAAGCCAAATAACATTTATGTCCAACCGGGATGGCAATTTTGAAATATATATAATGGATGCCTCTGGAACCAATCAAACAAGACTGACAACAGATCCTGCGCAAGATGCTGAACCTGTTTGGTCACCGGATGGTTCAATGATTGCTTTCTTGTCATTTCGCGATGGAAACTTTGAAATTTACACAATGGATACTTATGGCAATACTCAGGAGCGTTTAACCTACACAAATGGCCATGCAATACAACCAGCATGGAAGCTTGTTACTAATGCGATTCAATCGGATGAAATTCAGAATCTTAAAAGTACTTTGAAGAATTATCCCAATCCATTCAATCCAGAAACTGCCATCAGCTTTCAGCTTCAAAAAGAAAGTGAAGTTGAACTTATAATATACAATATCAAAAGTCAAAAGGTAAAAAATCTCACAAATGAACTATACTCAGAGGGAGAACATTCGATTATCTGGAATGGAATGGATGATTCGGGAAAATCAGTTTCGACAGGAATTTATTTTTATAAGTTGAATGTAAATAATAAAATCATTGATTCAAAGAAGATGATATTAATGAAATAAGAAAAGTAAATAAACAAGGAGTAAACATGAGATCAAAACAAATTTTAGTTTTCATTTTAGTTTTATTGGCAGCAATATGCTTTGCAGAAGAAAAACCGGTTGGTTATCAAGTAACGGAACTTGCAAAAAATCTATACAAATTGACTGTCGATGGCGGCGGCTACGACGTTAAGGTTCTGGCCTTCGTTGGTGATGATGGGATGCTTTTGGTAGAAACAGGAACAAAGGATTATGCTGAAAATTTAAAAGAAGTCCTGCACACGTTGTATCCGGATGAACCTGCTTATATCATTAATTCTCACCAGCATGTCGAGCATATCGGAGGAAATTATATTTTCGATGAAAAAGTCATATTTATCGGATATGAAAATCTGAGAACCACCCTGACAAGCGGAGCAAATTTATTCAGTGAATATCCCGATGAATTGCTACCGGAAATGACTTTTTCTGAACCAATAACTCTCTATTTCAACAATGAAGTGATCAATTTGATACCGGTTATTGATTCTCATACGGATAACGATGTGATAGTCTGGTTCACAAAATCTAAAGTAGCTTATGTGGGAGCTGTATCAAACGGAAATCACTTTCCGTCCGTTGATGAAACCGGTGATGTGATGAAGTATAAGGATAATGTTCAGCAACTATTAGATATTTTGCCTGAAGATACCCAGATCATTCCGGGACACGGAGCAGATGGATCGATGGAAGACCTGAGAGCTTTTCTGAATATGCTCATCGACACGGAAGCATTGGTAAAGCAAGGATTGGATGACGGTAAAGATTTGGAAACAATGCAGGAAGAAGACCTTCTGAAAGGTTATGAATCCTTTGAAAGCTATACAAATAAATCTCTTTGGATACAATATCTACAAGAAGCTTTCCAGGTAAAAACTGAGCTGAAAGAACCCATTTTCGAAAAATTGTATCTGGCAATGAAAGCAGGTGGAATAGATGCAGCGATAGAAAAATATTATGAACTTAAAGAACATCAGTCAGATAAATATAGATTTCAAGAGTATGATCTATTCAGGATTGGGTATAAATTATACGATGCCGAGAAATACCAGGAATCGATCGACATATTCGAAATGAATATCAAAGAATTTCCAGAAAATAATTATAACTGGCTCTCTTATTATAACATTGGCTCTGCCTACGAAGAGCTGAAAGATGTGGAAAATGCCAAAATGAGTTATGAGAAATCATTAGAGCTAAAACCAGTTAATTCTTATGCCAAAAAAGCCCTGGAAGAATTAGTAGAAAAGGAATAAAAATATGTTCAAAAACTATCTGAAAATGTCGTGACGGAACATCAAATACATAAACTGATCAGTGTGATTAATATTGTTGGTTTGGCTTTGGGATCGGCTTGTAGTTTGTTGATTCTGTTCAATTAGAAATCTGAGATCAGTCATGACAAATATTTTTCGAAAGCTGAAAGGATTTACCGGATTACAAATGAAGGTCTAGACGAAAACGGTTTGCATTGAGCAGTTATATCTCCATTGCATGCCTTAGAAATTCAAGCTGAAAACAGAAAATCTAGAAAAGACGAAGAAAACGAGTTTGATGAAATAATTAAATTTTTTAGGAGGGAGTATGAGAAAAGTAATCTTTTATTCAAATTTATTAATGCTGATTTTATTATTTTCTGTAGAATCGGCTTTCGCTCAAAATCTATTAAATCAACCTGAAAGCGTTACCTGGGATCATATCAATGAGCAATGGTTGGTTTCCAATTATGCTACTGGTGAAATTGTAGCTGTTGATACAACCGGGGAACAATCGTTTTTTTCCGAACTATTATCATCAACGGTTGGTTTAAAAGTGCATGGAGATAAACTTTATGCTGCAGCTATTGACTGTTTAGCTATATTTGATCTGGTAAGTGGTTATATAGAGGGTTTGATCAATATTCCCGAAGCCATATTATTAAATGATCTTGATTTTGATTCCCAGGGAAATCTTTTTGTTTCAGACTTTGAAGGTAACAAAATTTATAAGATCAATACAGAATTACATTCGTACGAATTATTTATCGATTATGGAGTGTTTTCACCAAACGGTTTAATTTTTGATGAGGAATTTAATAGAATGATAGTCTGCGGTCACAATAACAGTGTTTCCGTTATCCATTCATTTGATGTGTCAACAGCAGAAACAGAGCTTCTGCTTTATCCGACCATCTATTCTCTTGATGGCTTAGCCCGTGATCTTCAAGGTAGTATCTATGTCTCTTCCTGGTATACAGATGCAGTTTATAAGTTTGATGGAAACAACATCAACAACAACTATGAAATTGCCGCAAGTGGTTTTATAAATCCTGCTGATATTTTTATCAATTCGACAAATAATATTTTAGCAGTACCGAATTTTTCTGGTAATTCCTTAAGTTTTGTGCAGCTTGAAATGCCTGTAAATATTCAAGATAATGCCATGCTTCCTATCACTTCAGAATTGAGTAATTACCCCAATCCTTTCAATCCTGAGACCATAATAAGTTTTGGATTGAAAGAAGATTCCTTTGTTCTGCTGCAGATTTATAATTTAAAAGGACAATTGGTTAAAACTTTATTGGATGAGAACGTGCTTGCCGGTTATCATGAGATCTTATGGAATGGGACAGATTCTAATGTTGAACAAGTAGCATCCGGACTTTACCTTTATAGAATGACAACTGAAGATTATTCTCAAATCAAAAAGATGTTGTTTTTAAAATAGTGTCATATGAGCCGTCGGCATTTCTCGCAAGTCCATAGAATCCAATAGTTTCAGTTGTGCCGGCTATGATTGGGTGGGGCTTCCTGGCTTAGATTAATACTCCAGTATAAACCAAAATATTTACCTTCCGGACCCTGTTAAAATATTTTTGTGGAAAAACCATAATTTCTTCCTTTTTTATAGATACTTATGCGGTCGTGTTTTCCGAAGCGACATGTTCGTTACCTCATTTTCCCCCGATTCTCAGCTGGTTTT
>JABMPU010000143.1 GCA_013203665.1 Armatimonadota bacterium | reverse complement strand
TTGAAAACGTAATAATTCCAACAAAAATGGAGCTTTCAAATTATCCAAATCCGTTTAATCCGGAAACAACAATCTATTTCAATTTAACCACGGAGTTCACGGAGAGCACGGAGTTGATAATTTATAACCTCAAAGGTCAAAAAATTAGACAATATTCAATATTAAATAATCAATCTTCAATTATTTGGAATGGGAAAGATATGAATAAAGAATCTGTCAGTTCTGGAATATATTTATATAAACTGAAAGTAAAGGGAAAAATTATCGCAACAAAGAAGTGTTTGCTGCTGAAATAGTGTCATATGACCAATTCCGGGGTAATCCCAGGCTGATCTTGTTTTTGAGAAATGATGTTTGTAACAGCGTTAAGTAAGATGAAAGCTGAACGCCAGCATCAAAATAATGTAAGAAATAATAGAAGTAAATGAAAATAATTGAAAGCTTGTAGAAATAATGATTTCTTCACTCATTCATAAACTCCAATATATAGTGAGGACTTGAATGAAATATATAATTTGATAGAAAAGACGATTAGGTTGATGGGGAAGATTGATAAGGTAGTAGATTTTTTAAGAAATAGAAATACAAAAAAATTGACTAAAAAAACTCTCTAATAAATTTGTCTTTTATACTATGAGGAATGAGTGAATTTTTTAGAATTAAAAGCCAAAGATAATTTTGAAATCGCTAAAATTGCTGAAAAGAGAAAATATTTTGATGTTGCAGTAAGTCGATATTATTATTATCTTTATCAGAATTTAATGAATTACCTTTTTCTGAGAGGAGAAACAATAGAAAAAAAAGAACAGAATAAACATATAAATACAATCGGTAAATTTATTGAGATTATTAAGAATGAAGGTAATTATGAAAAACAAAGAAGCATAACTAAACTCTGGAGATTAAAAGATAGAAGGCATGATTCGGATTATAAAAAAGAAAAGAAAATTAAGGACTATACTGAATTTGATAAAATATTTAAAAGAGACTATAATGATGTAGAAAATGCATTTAATTCGTTAAATGTTATTTAGGGGTTATTATGAATGAGAAAGATATTAAAATAAGTATTAAAAAATTTATCAATTTAGTCTTAGATAAGTATGATAATATCTTTATCGCTTTTGAATATTCTGCAATAAGTGAGTGTTATGAAATCTGGCATAATCAAGAATATTTAGAGTATGAAGATACTGAATTTAAGAAGTTTACAGGTAAACTTTTGTATGATTTGTTTCTCTCAAAAGGTATTTATAATGTATATATAAGTTATGATTATGAAAAATCTATGAATCTACTTTTAATGGAGTCAATTACATCATTTGAACCGGGACCAATAATTCAAGATTATAGAATATGGGATAATAGGTATGATAAAATAGTTTTTAATGAAGATTCCAAGAATACAGAAAATTGGATTGAGACTTCAAGTAATACTTCCTATTCATGTGAAAATTTACCATTACACTTCAAGAATATCTCAGAGACAAATAAAATAGTAGTAAATAACACAAACTTGGGAAAGTTTGAAGAAAATTTAAAAGCTAAAAATGAAAATTTTAAATTGGCGGCATAATGGATAAAAAAAAACAACCAGGAATTAGTTTCGATTCCATCATATTAGCGAAGGAAAAATTTTGGCGAAATCCATCTTTACCAAAAGAATTAAATATTAATCTTGATTTTAAAGTTAAAAGATCAATAGAAAATGAAAAAGGTATTATAGAGCTTGATACTTTCTTATCGCTTCAAGATTCAGAAAAAGTAAAGCATGTTAAATTGGAATTAAAATATGTAGGTCTGTTTTCAATTATTGAATCTGAAAAGAACATGGAACTTGAACATTTTCTTGAAAACAATGCTCCTGCATTATTAGTGCCATATATAAGAGAACAGATAAGTTCGATTACATCTAAAGCAGGAATACTTCCAGTAATTCTTCCTCCGCTAAATATCTTAGCAATAATTAAGGAAAAAGAAAAAAAATAATCTCATCTCTGCTAATCCAATTTCAATAATATTTTTTAAGCATACATAATATAAACCAATACCGAACTATTTTTCCATCAATATGAAAAAGGAGCTTATAAATGCAGTTCAATAAAATAACAGACAAAATTATCAAAGAATTGATTGATATTGTGGGGAAGAATAACCTCATAATAAATAAAGAAGAGATGGAAGATTACATTTGCGATGAGATGAGCATTCCCCAGAAATTCTATCCTGAAGTCATTGTGAAACCAATAAACGCTTTGGAAATTTCAGAGATTTTAAAATTAGCAAATATGAATAATATTCCAATAACTCCAAGAGGAAGTGGAACAGGTCTGAGTGGAGGAGCCGTAGCAATATTTGGTGGAATCCTGCTTTCTCTGGAGAGAATGGATAAAATCATTGAAATCGATGAAGATAATTTTGTAGCAGTGGTAGAACCGGGTGTAAGATTAGCTGAACTTTTTAAAGCAGTTGCAGATAAAGGATTGTATTATCCTCTTTATCCTGGAGAAGAAAGTGCAAGTATTGGAGGAAATATTGCCACAAATGCCGGCGGGATGAGAGCTGTAAAATATGGAGTTACAAGAAATTTTGTGCTTGGTTTGGAAGCAGTTCTGCCAACCGGAGAAATCCTGGAAACCGGTGGCAAGTTTGTGAAATGTACTACAGGTTATAATCTTACCCAGCTTCTTATCGGTTCGGAAGGTACTCTTGCTGTAGTCACGAAAATTATTTTGAAACTGCATACTGCTCCCAAAACAAAGGGATTACTTTTTGTTCCTTTCCAAAGTCTGGAAGATGCAACAAAAACAGTTCCCAGGATCTTGAAAAATAACATCATCCCTGTTGGCATTGAATTTATGGAAAAGGAAGCGATTCAGATAAGCCAGGATTTCGCAGGTAAAAAACTTCCAATTAAAGATGGTGAAGCATTTCTTCTGATAATTATTGAAGGAGATTCCACAGAAGAAGTTTTTGATATTTGTGATAATATCGGTGAAATCTGTTTGGAAAATAATGCGATCGATGTACTTATCCCTCTAACGGAAAAGGAAAAACGAGATATTCTGGAAGTAAGAGAAAAGCATTATTATGCAATTAGAGATAATGGTCCGGTAGATTTGGCAGACGTAGTTGTTCCACGCAGCAGAATTTCGGAATTTATGCTACAAGTTAAAGAGATCTCCAAAAAGCATAATATTAAGATTTTAGGTTGTGGTCATGCCGGTGATGGAAATGTGCACCTGAGTTTACATGGAGATGTTTCTAAGTTTAAAAAAGTTTTTGTTGATATTTATCAAACTGGCAAATCTTTCGATGGAATGGTTTCCGGTGAACATGGAATCGGTTTTGTAAAGAAAGATTATTTTCAAATGACCATGAACCAGGATCATATAAATCTTATGAGAAGAATTAAAAAAGCATTTGATCCGGATAATATTCTTAACCCGGGAAAGATTTTTTAGCTCACTGATAAACACGGATTAGGCTCGCTGCTAAACTCATCCTGCTGCTTGCACCGCCGAAGCTGGCATAGGCGTGTCCTTCTCTTTTTGATGGAAATATAAAAGATATTCCAAAGAGAAGGAACATAAGAAAAGCAAG
>JABMPU010000142.1 GCA_013203665.1 Armatimonadota bacterium | reverse complement strand
TTCCCAACTCGCCGCAAGCTTACGAGTCGGGTCAGAGCAAACTGACATTCCCGCGAAAGCGGGAATCCATACTTTTTATTCCAGCGTATCATCTACAAATTCTTTATCACTTAAGAAGGTCTTGAAATGAGCTTTTTTTCCATCTGTAATGATCTGCAAAGCTCCGTCGATTCCGGAAATAAAAAGATTAGGTCCCAGAAAATCATACTTTTCCAGAGTTACTTCATGAGGAAAGCTAAACCTGTTTTTCAGGGAAGTGGAGATGAAACCATATTCGGGTGTTACAGCTTTTATGAACTCGATGGAACTGGAAGTCTTGCTGCCATGATGACCGATCTTGAGAAAATCACAATCCAGAAATTCAGGATAACACAATAATAAATGATTTTCTCCCTCTTTCTCCAGATCTCCTGTAAAAAGCACGGAAAAATCAAAATAATCCATCCTCACAGCGATTGACATATTGTTTATATTCTTACTGTAAAAAGAATTATTTGGATGTAAAATCTTAAATTTCATAGTTTGCAAAGGAAGATGAGTCGTATCGCTAATTGTAATAACTTCACACTGTTCCTGTTCGATTTTATCCTCGAAAGTTTTCCATATTTTCCTTTTTTGAAATTCATCGGTTACAACCAGGTTTTTAATTTTGAGTTCTTGCAAAACAAATTCCAAACCGCCATAATGATCATTGTGAGCATGAGTTATAATCACCCAATCTAATGTAGAAATTCCATTATTTTTAAGATATGGGAAAGCTGATTTCTCAAAATGCTGATAAGTGAAATCCGGCGGTCCGGAATCGATTAAGATGATTTCATTATCCGGAGTTTCTACCAGGAATAGATCACCCAAACCACAATCAAAAAAAGTTATTTTCAGGTTATTGCTGCTTTCCCTTCTAAAACTGAAGAACAACATTATAGAAGCTGAAATCAATAATAAAAAAAATATATTTTTCTTTTTGGTTTTTTTAGTTGTTTTTATAGCTTCTTTTTTCATATGGAAAGCGAGCGAAAAAAGTATCAAATAAATTACAATCATCTGCAAGGAATTTATCGAAATGAAACCGGAAAACATTGGTAAAGAAGCTGAAAAACCTGACCATTTATCAAAAAAAAGCATTAATAATCTGAAACTATTTTGATAGAAAATCATTCCAACCGGAAGAAAAATTATCAGTAGCGAAAGGGGTAACAAAATGGAAATTAATGGAATTCCGATTAAATTTCCAATGATTCCATTCATATTGAACTGGTTGAAATTAAAAGCAATTATGGGTGCCATGAAAATATTTAAAATTCCGGAGGAGACAAAAATAATTAGAATTCCATTTAAGATTTTCTTTGTGCCGGATAAAAGTTCTAATTCATCTTTTCGTAGTTTTATAAATCTAATTCTGGGAACGATATTTAAAAGTACGAAAACTGCTGTAAACGACAATTGCAATCCAACTGAAAATAATTGGCTTGGTTGGATGAACGTAATTGTGATCAAACTGATGGCTAAAATATTTTTAGGAGCCGGTTTTCTTTGGATAATTTTTGCCACCAGGTAAAGTGAAAGCATGATTACAGCTCGACTCACAGATGGTGACCACGAGCAAATCTCTCCATAAATAATCAGGAGAATGATCAATGAAACACGGACAATATTTCTGTTGCGAATAAGCAATTTGAGCAAGGAAAATATAATCAGATACAAGATGCCAACGTGCAAACCGCTGACTGCCAGCAGATGGCTCAAACCGGCTTTATTGAGAGTTGTTCTCCATTCTGCTAATTCAGATTTGTCTCCGATCACGATTGCTTTGATGAAACCTGCATTTGTTCCAAAACGGTTTTCAATTCTTCCGCGAATGAATTTCCTGATATTAATAATTATATTTTTCAGGAATGTTTTCTTTGAATCTTTCACCTTGATTATTGTTTTTGCATAACCAGATGCGAAAATATTTTTGGAAGCCAGGTATTCCTGGTAATCAAAACTGCTGGGATTAGAGTTTTTGGCAATTTTTCTGATGAAAGCTACCATCGATACGGCATCACCATATTTCAAGCCAGCCTGTCTTGTACTGAAATTGATTTTCCCATCCACTTTTACGTCAGCAATTTCATCGATTTCCAAAGTAAAACGAAATGAATCTTCTACCTTTCTCACCTCAGATATTATCCTGCCGTTTATTGGTTGCATAAGTTGCGGATAGCTTTGTACAATTGAGTTTATATGATTTATTGGGAAGATCGTGGTTAATGAAATGCGCAAAATTCCCAGCGAGAAAATTGCTAAAATCAGAAAATGTAATCTAAATTTTTTAAGGCAAGAAAAGATGAGAAAAATCACTGTTGCAATGATAAAATATATCTGAGGAGCATGCAAGTATTTTCCCGCGATAATTCCTGAAATCCAGATTATTGCAGGTAAAACAATTGGACTGGGAGGAGATTTGGGCATTTTATTGATTTCCTAACGCGGATAAACCTGAACAAAAAAAGAATTAACCACCGAAAACATACTCGTCACATAGTTCCTGCTTTGTGATGCCAGAGTTGTGTAGCTCCAGCTACAAGAATTAATTATTAGCAGCATGAGCTGCAAGGTTATTATTCGTAGCATAGCGGGAGATATTCTACGAGTAAGGAGTAAGTCTTGAGAACAAGAAGCAAACAATGATGTTAACTTAATATATTCTTATAATCTCTAATAATCTTTTTATAAATCTCAGAATTAGTTTGAATGATGGTATCTAATGAAGGATGATGAACATTATTTTCCGTAGAGATCGAGAAATCTACGAGTTCATATATCTGGTTGAAATGGATTTTATTTTTCAGGAAAAGGTCGATTGCAGCCTCGTTTGCAGAATTTAAAATTGTGGGAACCAATCCTCCGGTTTCACCTGCTTTTTTGGCTAAAAAGAAAAGCGGATATCTTTCTCTTTCAACTTCGGAAAAAGTGAGATCAGGAAAATCCAGAATATTACTTTTTGAGATATTAGATTTGATGTGATAAGGATAAGAAAGAGCAAACAAGATGGGTAATTTCATCGTGGGGAAACTCATCTGTGCCATGATAGAGCCATCTACGAATTCAATAAAAGAGTGAATTATCGATTGTGGATGGATCACGGTTTTTATCTCTGAAAAATCTTTATTGAACAGCCAGTGAGCTTCGATCACTTCCAATCCTTTATTCATCATAGTAGCTGAATCTACTGTTACTTTTGCTCCCATATTCCAGGTTGGATGAGACAAGGTTTGTTCGATTGTAATTTTATCAAATTCGTTAAGAGGGAGTTTTCGAAAAGGACCTCCGGAAGCTGTTAATATCGCAGATTTAATTTCATCTAAAGGAGTGGTTCCAATTGCTTGAAAAATCGCACTATGTTCGCTGTCAACCGGAATCAGTTTGGAATCTGTTTGCATTTTCTGTATCAGATGTCCAGCCATAACCAGCGATTCCTTATTAGCCAGAGCAAGATCAATTCCTCGAGAAAGAACGGTCATCGTGGATTTCAAACCGGCAGAACCAAAAATAGCGTTAAGCACAATATCAAAGTCGATAGTTTTAAGAGCTTCAAGTAAATTCTCTTCACCAAATTTGATGTTCGTATTCTCAGGATAATCAGTGATCCTGTTTTCAAAATCTTTATTTGTTATCACGATGTTTGGAATGGAAAATTCTCTGGTTAGAGTAAACAGTTTTTGATGATTGTTATTTGCAGAAGCGAGTACGATTTTGAACTCATCAGGATGCTGCCTGACAACTTCGATCGTAGAAAGTCCGATTGAACCGGTCACACCTAAAATGGCGATTTTCTTCATAAATTCAATCCGATTGAGATGCGATGCGAATTCTCCAAGTCTTCCGAATCTTGTTCAAAGGAATAATTTATTTTCCATTTATTTTTTATTTTTAATGACAAACCTGTGGTAAAATTATCAATATCATAACCAAAATACACATCGGCATTTTTATGAAGATTTACTTCCAATCCAAAATGAAAATCAAAACTTAAAAAGCCGGCAGCAATTGTTGCAGCTTCCTCTCTACCTTCTGTATGAATTTCAGTTCCGGCAAAAACTTGAGAATTTAAGTTTATTAACGGCATCGAAAACTTGTAATTGGATTCGAGATCAAAACCCGGATTTACAATTTCATGAGTTCCATTCCCCCATAAAATCTGGGTTGAAAAAAAATCACGAATCTTGAAGGCAATCAACAACTTATCCGAAACTTCATAAAATGATGAAATATCGGCTCCAAAACCAAAACCATTTTCTTCAGCGAGATGACGATAAGCAAATTTGGGAGTTAAACCGATATGATAATTTCCGATCTTCCGATAAAATCCAAAATAGACTACAAAATCAGCATTATTTACAGATTTGTATTTGTATGGTCGGTTATCAAAGCCTACTTCCAGGGTATCGTTGGGAACTTTTGTAAGAGGAATATCATCGATACCAATCCTGGTAATTACTACTGAGAATTGCTTGTTCCAGATGGCGGAAAACGTATCATAAGTAAGAAGTCCCATATATTCTTCAGCATGCATCAGTTCAAATTTATTCCCTTCAGTTTTGGCAATGAGAGCAGGATTCCAATAGGCTAAACCATAGGAATCAACATCAGAAATTCCGCAGTTTCCCAGGGCAAAATTTCTCACTCCGGAGCCCATCCTGAAGATCTCTCCAGCATATTTCGTGGCAGAAAGATTTATCGTTCCTAATATGAGGATAGATAAGATTATCAGTTTAATTCTTTTATTCATAATATTTTTACATAACTTCCAATAATTTTTTTCAGCATTCCTTTCGAAAAAGATATGGTTAATTTCGCATCTTTTCCAATGCCGTCAACATTTAATATAATACCATTTCCAAATTTCGCATGAATGATTTTTTGTCCAACTTTAAAATATTTTTGGGTTTCAAGAATTACAGATTTCTGTGGTTTTTTCTGCTTTTTCGGAGATTGAAGTTCATAAAAAACATGATTTTCTTTTTCCAAAAGTTCATCATCGAATTCCATTAAAAATCTACTCGGCAATGTTCTTTGAACCGCATCGAATACTCTTCTTGCTCTGACATAAGAAAGAGCTACGATTTTTTTTGCACGGGTGATTGCCACATAAAATAGCCTGCGTTCTTCTTCCAATTCTTTTTCATTATCCATAGATTTGGAATGAGGAAGCAGACCGTTTTCCAATCCAACAATAAACACATTATCAAATTCCAAACCTTTGGCATTGTGCATTGTCATTAGTTTCACAGATTCTTCGTTTTCATCCACACTGTCCAGGTCCGTGTGCAGCGAGATATTTTGCAGATATTCTGTTAAGAAAGGTTTTTGTCCGGTTTCGTTCTCAATATTTTCAGAAAATTCATTTGTCGCAGCAATGAATTCCTTGATATTTTCCAATCGGGAAATATCTTTCGGATCATCACTGAAATCATAAATATCCATCAAATTCAGATCATCGATTATTTTCATGTTCAAAGAATTGATCGGCATTTCTTCAGATATTTTTTTCCAATTTAATATTTTGGAAGCGAATGATTCTACTCGCTTGGCAGCAGCTCCTATGAGGAAATGATTCTCTTTAGATACAACTGATTCGTAAATTGTGATATTTTTGACGGTTGCATAATCAATTATTTTTGCTATTGTGGTTTTACCAATTCCCCTGGTAGGAAAATTAATTATCCTGAGCAGACTTTCGGAATCTTGCGGATTTGCCAGAACTCGCAGATAAGCAATAATATCTTTTATCTCTTTTCTCTGATAGAAATTGACTCCGCCAACAATCTGGTATTTTATATTTTGTTGAATGAAGGCATTCTCGAAAACGCGTGATTGAGCATTGGTTCTGTAAAGAACTACACATTCATTCAAATTACCATCTTTTAACTTAAAAGAATGAATTTTATCAGCGATAGATCTGGCTTCTTCATTCTCATTTTCCAGGATGTTGAGGGTTGGTTTTTTATTGGATATTATTTCGGTCCACAGCTCTTTTTCATGTCTTTGAGAGTTAAATTTTATAAGACTGTTTGCCAGGTTTAAGATTGATTTCGGCGACCTGTAGTTTTGCACTAATTTGATTTTTACAACGTTTTTATAATCTTTTTCAAATTCTAAAATATTTCGTATATCAGCACCACGCCAGCTATAAATTGCCTGATCATCATCTCCAACCACGCAAAGATTTTGATGATTTTTGGCGATTAAATTCACGATTTTGAATTGAGCATAATTTGTATCCTGGTATTCATCGATCATTACATATTGGAACATCTTCTCGTATTTGATGCGAATGGATTCATTATCGTGAAGCAAAATTGCAGTGTACATCAGAAGATCATCGAAATCCAAAGCATTATTTTCCAGTAAATATTTCTGATATGCTTCATAAATCTTTATCACTTTTTCGCTGTAATAATTCCTTTCATTAAACTCAAAAAAATCTTTAGGTAAGATTAGTGAGTTTTTCTGACGGCTGATAATATTCCTGATTTTGGCTATCGGAAAATATTTTGGGTCGATATCCAGTTTTTTGTATAATTTCTTAAAGATCACTTTTTGGTCGTTTTCATCATAAATAGAGAAATCGGAAGTAAAGGGAAGAATTGCCTGTTCATAACGCAGAATCCTCATGCAAACAGAATGAAAAGTTCCAATCCAGAGAGAGTGAGTAGAGAGCTTAAAAGTGTTTTCCAGCCTATCTTTTAATTCACGCGCAGCTTTATTTGTGAAAGTTACAACCAGAATATTCCAGGGTTTGATCTTCTTATGATTTATAAGATAAGCAGTTCGATAAATTACAGAACGGGTTTTGCCGCTACCAGCTCCAGCCAGAACCAGTACAGGACCTTCTGTGGTTGTGACAACTTTTTGCTGGGTAGGATTTAAATTATCTAATAAATTCATAGAGACTTAAACTTACCAAATTTTAGAAATTTGGTAAGTTTTGGATGATTCTCCCCCTGAATAGGGGGAGTTAGAGGGGGTTGAGAAATTGTACTTGTTACCAAGATTTCGGGTCAGAACGATATCCTTCCAACTTTTTAGAATTGATTATTCTATAGGCTGATATTTTGTACCAGTAATCATCATCTTGACTGTAATTTGCAATCTCATCCAGATATAAATTTTCCTCATTATCTTCAATATCTTTAATTAGTTGATAATATCCATAATACGTCATGGAGCAATAAATGAAATATCCATCATCATTTGCATGACCATCTGTATCCCATGTTATTGTAATTATATTATTTTCCGGAGGGGAAACGGTGATGCCCAAAACTTTAGTAGGATAATTATCAATATCCAGCGGATTGCTTCTATCTAAAGAGCAAGATAAAGTTAGTAAAAATATTATCAGAAATATGGATGTTTTTCTCATCTCAGAACCTCATTGATAAACCGGTGGGGGAAATTGAAATGCTTGTATCCTGATTCTCAAAAATGATTTTTTCCCAGAGAGTATTATTATATTTTTCAGTAACAATAATCGTGTCATAAATATTATAAGCCCAAACGATTATACCCAAACCCAGAAAAACCTGCGACATATTATAGGGACTTTTTGCATCGGAATAGTATTTTTCAATATCCCCGATATAAGTAGCTTTTTCGTATTTATCATAAATGTCCATAGCCCGATCATAATATAAATAGCTCGTTCCTAATAAGACAATTTCCAAACCTAACAAAATCTGACCTTTCCAATAACGTTTGGCAGAGAAATGTCCCCAGCCCGGAACAATCGTGGATTTGATTACATTACTTATTGGTTTTTGTTTTTGAGTTTCATAGATTTGCAGCAGGCTATTTCTTTTTTGAAGGTCTTCCCGAGCAGAGAGAAACTTATCATATGTATCCCATCCGTATTTATTTGGATCAGAAAATTTCTTGATATCGAATTCTTCAGCACCCAAAGTTCTTACGAAAATTATTAAAAAGAGAAGGATGATTTTTTTCATTTGATAGCCATTAAATTATAATAATTCCTCAGAGATTTTGTTTAAGGCGACAAAACTTCTGTCTTCCAAGTTTACTCTCCAGATAAAATAGTAATTTTCTTCAGAAGTCAGAATGTCATACCTGACTTCGAATTTATATTTTCCAACTGAATACATTGCATTCCATCCGGAAGTTTCTACGTCATCACCGAAAAGCAAGATTAGATCAGCAGTTAAAGCATTTACTTTTTGAGGAATAATGCCGTTTTTATAATTTAGTATGATAGATTTAGCAAAAGCTTTGGGGTCTTTTTCAGCTTCTATTAGATTTCCCATGAGGAAAATTTTACTTTTCACTTCAGGAGTTTGATACTCAGAATATGATTGTTTATAGTGTTTTAAAGCTTGCTTGTAATCATCTTTATTTTCATAGTTTAAAGCAATATCCTTTAATTCAAGAGATTTTTGCTGCTTAATTTTTAAATCGAGGGCACTTGCAATAGCATTGTTTGCTTTTGCATAATTCGGTATGAAAATGAAAGCTTTTCCATAAACTGAAATTGCTTCATCAATTTTGTTTTCTTTGATCAGGTTATTTCCGGTTGTAATAAATGAATCACAGATATTAATTAGTTGATCTTGTATGAAGTTCTCTTTTTCCGGGTTATAAGAAATAGTTTTTTGAAAGTATTCTCTTGTCTCATCAAATCGCTTTTGTTCAAAAGCTTCGTTTGCCATTAAAAGATATATTTCACTGATTTCAATATTGATTCTATCTTGGAAAGAGGTAGGATAATTTATCATTCCAAAAAGTAAATCAAGCGAAATTTCATATTTTGCAGAGTCTTTGAATGTCAAAGAATTATCAATATATTCCGGCATCAAATTATCGATTACAGATTGAGATTTGATGGAAAACTCATTTTGCGGATAATTGTCCCAGAGTAGCTTAAAATCGGTAAAAATCTGGTTTTTATTGTTCAAATCATAATTGATTTCAATTCTTTTATAAAGGATTTCAGGTATCAATTCAGAAGTTGGAAGATGCGTAATGATATAATCATAAATGATTAAAATGGAATCGATATTATTATTTTCAAAAGCGATTTTTGCCATCTCAAAACAACAATTATCCATTAATTCGTCAGCTTGAGAAGAATTTGCCAGGTAAAAAAGTCTTTTAGCGAGAATCCAATTTTCCTTGGAAAAAGCTTGCAAACCCAATTTATAATAGCAGTCGGAGCGTTCAATTTCTGCTTTTGTTGCAAGAGCACTCTGGGGAGATTTCTTAAGAAAAATATCGTAATTTTCAATAGCAACCGGGTAATTACGTTTTTTATAAAAATCGTGTGCAAGGTGATATTTTTTATTTAAAAAGCATCCTGAGATCAAGATGATTAATATCAAAATAAGTGATTTAGAGAGTAATTTCATTTTCTTCATTTGCTATTTCAAACCTTTCATCTGAAATTAATATTTCAAGCTTCTCAGATAATCCATGGTTAAGAATTATTCGAGCATCTGTTTTGTCGGGAATTTCAAGGATTTTATCTGGTTCAGGGTGAAGCGCATCAATTATTAATAAATCTGTTTTTGGATAATATTTCTCAATGGATTTTGTGCTCCACAAATCTGAAGAATAAAGCACCTGTTTTGAATTGTATCTTATTAGAAATGAATACGACATCAACTTGTTAGAAAAATTATTTTGTCTAACAAAATCTTTATAACCAAGCATGTGGTTGGATGGAATAGCTTGGATTTCCGGAATATCTTTTGTTATTTCTGAAGTTAATGCAAAATTGATTTTAAATGTACATTTTGTTGGGAAAGTATAGAGATAATTCAACATCTTTACGAAAAAGTCAATATCTTCCGGAAGATAAATATTCAAAGGTTTCGTTCTGTTTTGAAGGTGGAGCAATTGCAGAACCATGAAAATTCCGGATACATGATCCGGATGATGATGACTGATAGCAATTACATCCAAAGCTGCCTTGTCCAATCCATTTTTCAGTAGCTGTTGAGATGTTCCTTCACCACAATCAAAAATTATATTTTTATCGGAAAAATTAATCCAGACACAGGCATGATTTTTTCCCAGAGTTGGAATACCTGAGCCAGAACCTAAAATTTTGATTTTCAAGATTATTCCTCTTTTAAAGATTTAAGTTGATTTTCGGGTATTACAATCGGAATTTGATCGAGTTTCTTTCCGAAAAACAAAAAGAAGACTGCAAAGATAACAGTTGAAATTATAAGAAGTTTAGCTGATTCCATCTTCAATACAATGATTGTAACCAAAACAATGATGATATTTATTAGATAGACAATAATTGCAGTAACTTTATCTGAACCTATTGCAGTTCCGATTCGATGAGTGGAGTGATCTTTTCCTCCCTGACTAATGCGCCGACCATCTCTCTTACGAGTGAAACTAACAAGAGAAATATCAAAAATAGCATAACTCAAAAGTAAAATTGGAAGCAGATAATAAAGGCTGTTATTCATACTTTTTGTTGCCAAACGACCAGCGAGAATTCCCATCGTTGATAGAAAATAGCCGAAAAACATACTTCCACTATCACCAAGAAAAATCTTTGCAGGATTAAAATTATGAGGTAAAAAACCAAAGACCGAACCGGCAAAAGTTAGAGATAATAAACAAATATACTCAGATTCTGAAGGGAAGAACTTATTTTTACTGATAAAACTAATACAGTAAAACCCGATAGCCAGGATGCCGGACATTCCAGTGATGATACCATCCATATTATCCAGAAAATTTAATGCATTCATCAAACCAATCATCCAGAAAAATAGAATTGGGAGAGTAATGTAGAATGGTCCAAATAAAGTGATTAAATTATTGAAGTAGATAAAAACCAGACAGGAGAACAATTGACCGCCCAATTTAATCAGCGGGTGCATTCCGAATTTATCATCTATTATTCCCACTAAAAGAATAATAAATGCACCCAGAAGATATCCTAATACTGCATTATCGAGCGGGTGTTTGGTTGTAATAACAACAAAAACAGTGAAAACAAAAAAACCAATAAATACAGCAATTCCTCCCAGAAGAGGAGTTGCTTTTTTGTGAAGTTTTCTCGCTTCCGGATTATCCATGAAATTTGTTTTATGAGCAAATCTTATTATGAAAGGCGTTATCGTGTATACCGACAAAAACGCCAGAATAAAAACTGTGAAGTACACATAGATTATGCTCATAAATTCCTCATCTAACTCCTGATTCCATTGATTTTTCAAACTCTTTTTTAAAAAAGAAGATTATTTTGTCAACCATTAATCCCCGATAAGATACTGCTTACTCTTAGTTCGTAAAGAATGCAGAAAAAGTAAATTTCAAATTTCAAATACCAAATATCAAATAAATTACAATAACCAAATATAAAAAATTCAAAATAGTTTTGGTCGTTTTAATTTGAGATTTTGAAATTATTTGTAAATTGGAATTTGGGATTTTCCGTTTCTCCCTTTCTCTTATAATTTTATCATTATTTTCCCTTCGTGTTCTTCGTGTAATTCGTGGATGAATAGAAGGAAAGTTAAAACTGTTTGACAAAGATGACTTGCAAGAAAATATCAAACTTGAGGTAAGTATGAAGATTTTTAAGAATCGTAAAGCAGCCCACAATTATTATTTCTTTCAGGAATTGGAAGCAGGAATTATTTTGAAGGGAACAGAAATTAAGTCTATTCGGGCGGGGAAACTTAATTTTAAAGATAGTTTTGCTAAAATTGAAAATAACGAGATCTGGCTTCATAATTTGCATATAGGTGTTTATGAAAAGGGAAATATATACAATCATGACCCGGAAAGAAAGAGAAAATTACTATTGAATAGAAGAGAAATAAAGAAACTAAAATATCAAGTTGAAGAAAGAGGAATGACTTTAATTCCTAAAGATTTTTATATCAATGATGCGGGACTTGCAAAAATGACTTTAGCTCTTGCCCGGGGTAAGAAACTCTATGATAAGAGAGATACTCTTCGTAAAAAAGATGAAATGCTTGAAAGTAAACGAAGAGCAGCAGATCATTTGAACTGAAAAACTTTTCGCTTTCTTCAGGTTCCAATAGTTGAATTTCTATTCTTTGATATTAGAATTACAATAAATTGAATTCAGTTTTTAACTGTCCGCTATAAGACACTATTTGTTCGTATTCGAACAATATTAAACTTTTCCTCAAAACAACATATTTTATATCTGCTTGTTTTGCAATGCATTATATCATTGGAATGCTATTTGCTTTTATTTCTTATGATGGTTTATCCTGGAAGATGTAGATATTTCAAGATAAATCTTAAGATATTGTGAAAAAGAAGTTTATTTATGGCGGTAAATAAACTTTTTAACGAGGTTGAATTAAATTATTTTCTCAAGATCCACAAACGTCCGTATGGATGTACGATTTGCGTAATATTTTTTTTCAACCTCTCCTGAAAAATCTTTTTTAGTTTTGGAGGAAACCAAATGAAAAAAAGCATTATGCTATTAGTTTTACTTTCGTTCATAGCAGGTTGTGCAACTACAAATCTCAACGTTTTCCAAAAAAAATCAAAATCGAATATCCAATATTATTGCAGTTCTACATTCGAAGTTGATCTTGTTGGTGAGAATGGAATTCATAAAGCTCAACTAAATTTTGAATTCCAGAAACACAATAATTATCACAGTTGGTTCATAACCACGAATGATTTAGATATGCAATCTTATGGATTAAAGACAGATAGAATCCAGTTTTACGTAGATGATCAAATCTTTGATTTGTATAATCCATCCTATGTAGAAAAGAGTAAAAAGCAAGTTCAAACAGATCTGAAAAGCCATAAGAATACCTATTATTTGAATGAAAACTTTTTTAAAAAGATAATCTGTTGTGACAAAATTCTAATGCATACAATTACCGAAAACGGAGAGTTTGAAACAACTTTTTCCAAGCAGGCAATTGAAGATATCGGGATTTTTTACCAGTTCATAAAAATAAATGTAATTGATAATGTCTCGGTTATCATAAGATAGAAAAGGACATATTTTTCAGCTACAAAGGAAAGATTGGGAAACTGGGAACTGGAACTCTCCTCGCCGGTTACTGGTTTCCCTCATTCCTTAAAAAATGAAAAGGGGGAGGGGAATGAAGAAAAGGAGGAGGAATGAAAAAAAACAAAGGAGAGAAAAAAATGAAAAAAATTGTTTTGTTATGTGTGTTAACCGTATTTATGATGAGTTTGTTTGCAGATGATTTTATGCAACAATCAGGACCGGACAAATCACTAACCAGCCCTCGAGATGCATCAGGATATTTATACTCGAGTACAAGAGATAGACCAACTTTTGAATTTACTGTATTACCAACAACAATTATTTCATCCTATTATGATTACATGCCTGGAAGTTATTGCAGTCTTCCATTTAGGATTCAACCGGAAATTTCAACTCCTTATGGACTGCCTGCCGGTGGCGCCTATGCGATATTTCACATCTGGGAAACCTCCGGTGCAGAAAGACGTATTTACTATGCGTATATTGATGCCGATGGAAACGTAACATCAGTTGATCCCATCAGCACAACTAATGTGCGTCAGGGTTATGGCGGGATTGATATTGATCCGGTAACTGCTAACCCTATTACTGCCTGGCATGCCAGAGTTGAAGCAGATAATTCTTATGATTGTTTATCTTCTTATGATCTGTATCATATGATGGGTTCTCCCGGATTATGGATCGATGAGTTTATTTCTATAGACAGCCCGGAAGCGGGTCAACCTTTCACTGGTTATGATGATGATGAATTTGTTTGGCCATATGTTTATATCAGTTCATCTCCTCTTGGAGGTGATTATCGTAGAGTTTATGTGACTGGAAATAATATCACCAATGCTCATGGTACTCTTGCAAATCCTTCTGAAAATGTTCTTATTTCCTATGCTGACTTTAACACTGCGGATATGGATGCCCAATCAACCTTAACCTGGACATATCGCACCATTGAACAGATGGATGCCTGGAACGCTGAAGATCCTGAATGGAAAAGACCTTTCAAAGGTTGTGCTGTTAAGGACAATCTAATCGTATATTTCGGATATTTGATTAATGATTGGGACACTGCTGGTTATGATTTATCTGACGCATTTGTACTTGTTAATGAAAATTATGGGGAAGGTCCTTTCGAATATTATTCTTCAAACTTCATTTTTGATCAATGGAATCCTTTAAACGAAACAGGAACTGAATATCTTTATTCTGATGAAGCAACACCCATGACACCTTGGGATGTATTTCAGAATTTTATTCATTCAGGTCATATGAATGTTATCTTAAAGGATAATGATTCAAAGATCACCTGGACGGGCAACATGGGTGTTACCTTTGATAAACTTGATGGAACCGGACCAGGTTTTTATTACCCGGCATGGTGCCAGATTTATCCAAAAGAAGTAGTTTTTGATTTAGTAACACATGAATTCAGCTTGAAAGACCTTTACATTGAAGGAGCAGATCCGTATGACAATGTTCCAATGGTTCCCTGGGATTTAGATGAAGATGGTGTGGTGGATTCATTCGATGAAGATGGTGATCCTGAATGGGTTTGGAATTGGCCTATTTACTATCCCGATCCTGATCAAGCCTTCCATGAGAATACCTCTAAAACTGCAAATAATAATAACTGGCTGGTCAGTCTTTGGTCAGATGGAACAAAAGCAAAAAGATTCTTTGATGGAGATGTTAACTTTGCTGCCTGGGAAGGTGTTCCCGAAATAGCAATTGTTATTTCTGCAGATTATGGTGAAACCTGGTCTGAACCAATTTTCTTGAATTCAATCGAAACTCCTGAGCTGGCAAACCAGATCCCAAAATATGTTTATCCCGGAGATGTTATTGAAATCCTCAGCAATGAGCCAGGTGATTATCATGGAAAAGTTCATCTTTTCTATTATGATGATAATGATTTCGGTTCTTTTGTGCGAGGTACTGGTCCGGATGTTGGCGGTGAACTGATTTATGCTGCCTTGGATATTGAATTTCCAGATGCCTGGATAGATCCGTCAGCTTCAATTAACAACGAAGAAATTCCATCGATTGCTGTTCTGGGACATAACTATCCGAATCCCTTCAACCCGGAAACTACGATTTCTTTTTTAACCACAGAGAGCACGGAGAACACGGAATTAGTTATTTATAATTTGAAAGGGCAAAAGGTTAAAACTCTGATCAATAAGGTTCTTCCAGCCGGAAATCATTCAGTTGTCTGGAAAGGGAAAAATGACAACAATGAAAGTGTTTCCAGCGGAGTTTATTTCTATAAAATGAAATCCGGAACTTATGTTTCAACGAAAAAAATGATCTTGATGAAATAAGAAATACGCACAAAATTAAGGCGATCCGTAAGGGTCGCCTTTTTTGCTTAATGTTTGGCAGCTGCCACGCTCTTCCTGAACTTCTTCTTGCTCTGCTGTGGAGCTGTGTGTTAGCAGAATCATCATCGATAATTTTCTACTGTAATTGGTGCAATGTGTCTTGAAGTTAAAAATTGATTCAAAGTAGTTCTAAATTGATCTACTTTTAATACTATAACTTTGTTCAGTAAATTATAGATTGGAACTTTTTTAAGATTATTAATAGTGGCACTAAATAACAACATCTTAATTAGTTTTTCAAAATTTCGTTCAGGTGTAACAATAATTGGGATTTTTGATAAACTTAATGCATTAAGAAAATCGCCCATTAAATGTTTTACATTCTTTTGGTTTTCAATTTCAATGCCGAAAAGATGTAATGGTCTTTTATTATTATAATCAGATTCATTATGACAATTAGAAAAATGAGGATATGGTAAATTATATTCTTGAAAATTCTCAATTGATTTTTGACGTAATGTGTTTTCTAAATTCTTAATGAATTCAAGTTTATGTACTTTTTTAAAGACATCAACATCTTCGGTTAATCTAAAAATGCCAATGCTAGCTTTTTTCCTTCGCTTTATCAAAATCGTTGGAGAAATTGCAATATCTATCCTCGGTGAATAAATTAGGTCATTATCGTTTATATTATTCGTGTAATCATTTAATTTATAACTTGTTATTGGCTCAGATATACAAGAAACAAGAACATCATTATGATTGTAATCTAAAAGTTTGTTAATTAGATTATTGCTCAAGTTGTTTTTAATAATTTGAAATTGTCTATTGTATTCTGAACAAATCAACTGATATTCCATCTGATTACTTTCAGCATATGACTCTAGCTCTTGTCTAAAATAATCTGATAATTTAACTTCAACTTGTTTTTGAAACTCTTTCACCATATTGTCTCCAAGATAATAAAAATTTATTGAAAATGATATTAGTATCTCCCAATATTTTGCCCATAAGAATTTGCTGACGACCAACTATCTACAATATTACCCAATTCCGATCTACTCCCATTTCGTACAATTTTAGACAATACATCACCGTCAAATAGCAAGAAATATTTTCCGCAAACATAATCGCTATAGCCACACGGATGAATATGATTTTTTCCTAAAACATTGATAATTTGTTGCTTGGTCATTCCAATTTTCAATTTTGATAAAACATCACTATTTAATCTATCAATTTCATTATGAATCTTGTTTATGTAATTTTGTTTCTCCAGAAGTTCCTTTTTGCGTTCTTCAAATTCTGCAATAATTATTGATTTATTCCGAATTTCAGTTTCAAGATTTTTAATTTCATTCTTTTTTTGTTTTTCTTCTTCTTTAAAAGCTTTCATTTTCTTCTGTCTTTCTTCTTCAATTTCAGCCAAAATCATCTGTCTTTGTATTTCCAATTCCCTTATTTGTTGTTCCTCTGATTTCACAATTATACTAACTAAAGAAGCAACATTTTGAGATTTAAGAATTCGATGTGAAACACCTCCTATTACAGTAGCTTTTTCTACATCAACAATTTTTAACTCAACCTCAACAAAAGCAGAAAATTCAGTCAGGGTACCAAATACTATATGTGAAGCTCCTACAAACTTGCCAATGCTTACAGCTGATTCATCAGAGACTAAACCTGATAATTGAAAATGTTGTTCTTCTAATATTAATTCAATATTGTTTCTATCGATTGTTTGGATTGATTGGTTTTTAGATAAATTTATTGAAATTTTCTCAGCAAGATATTTACCAAAATGTGTAATTATATCATTTAAATCTTTGAAGTCTAATACTAGAACTTTACTCCCAAATGGTATTTGTTTATAAAGTGAATCAGAAATTGTTATAACAGTTTTATCGAAAATGCTTTCCTCGCTCTTTAGAATGGTCGTATCATTTTTTCCCATACTCATAATAGTTGAACAACTAAAAAGTGCAAAACACACTAAAAGTAATAATAATGTCTTCATCAAAATATCCTCCAGGAATTGGTCTTATATATTTTCATTTCTGCTAATGTTTGTGTCCCCGACCAAGGTCGTGGATATTTACTTTAGATTCCCAGAAAAGGTCGTGGATACTACCAATTTGGGAGTGTACACGACCTTTCTGATAAATGTATTCTGTAAATCTATAAAATATTAATTCGGACTTTTTCTAATCATCTCCAATAAACCTGATTTTATACAAAGATATTAGAGGATTATCTATAAGCAATTGAGGAGTTTGCTCCTGCCAGGTAGTTCCGGCATCAGCAGAATACTTAATTTCTGAATATTCACCTGAGCCGCCGGGACAACCACATATCCAGATATTAGTATTATTCAAAATAGCAATACCTACTAGCCAATTATTGGTATTTGCATAATATTCTGTCCAGTGCATGCCGGCATCATTAGTACTGTAAATTTGACCGTAGTCTTCAACTACGTATGCTTCAATATCACTTAACAGGAAAAGATCATTTGAATCACCCAAACCTCCCCCTGGTGATCTGTTTTCCCAGTTTGCACCATTATCTGCCGACCGGATAACAAATTGTCCGTTACCGATTGCCCACACACTGTTTCCCAAAACTTTTACACCAAGGAAATAAGATGATTCAATATTTAAACTGTCGAGTGGATTTAATCGTTCCCAGTTTGTTCCACCATCTATGGTATGTAACATAATCGGATAATCATCATTTACATGTTTATCGCCAACTACCCAGATATCATCAGGACTTTTGGCAGCCACACGTAGAAATGGATCATCCTGGTATTCAGCGGGAACATCAATTTTCGTCCAGGAATTTGCTGCATCGGTTGAATAATAAATACTGCCTTGCTCTCCCACGATCCAGATATTGTTTTCATCAAGTGCAAAGATTCCATCATAATTCAAGTTCGCTAATTCTCTTGATCCCGATACAGACCAGGTATCTCCACCATCCTCAGATACAAAAACACCATAAGTTCCATTCGTTTGCGGACTACCTACAACCAGAATATTGTCTTCGTCCATAATACAGATATCCGAAAAATTTACACCTGCGAAAAGCAGTGAATCACCCTGTCTGGTCCAGGTTGTGCCACCATCCTCTGTATGAAGAATAGTACCATAATTTTCATCGGGGCCACCAACAGCCCACCCGATATAATCAACATTATCATCATCCGGACCTGTAGAATCTTCTGAACAGCTCCAGATTAGAAGCGATAGGAAAATTACTAAAACAAAAATTTTACTAATAATCTTAACCAAACGCATAAGTCCTCCTTTTTTTGATTTGAAAAATCACATATACATCGACATTTTAACTTAATGAATTGTCAAGAAAAACAAAAAATATGCTCAAGCTGAGTTAGAAGAACTGTTCAACCACTAAGACACAAAGACACTAAGAAATTATTTGGCTCTCATCCGAAGCTTTTACTTCGGAAAGAACTAATAAGTTATTGACTAATAATTGCAAATGATTATTTTCTTCTTAGAAAAAAAACAGAGAGAGAATGCCGATGTGGATTTGGGATAGTCGCACCCATCAATTTATCGTTTCCGAAGCTTTAAAGAAGTGCAAAACTTCTTTCGCTAATTTACTGAAGCTGCATCAGGGAATGTTCATTCTTGGTATTGAAGCTCCGGATAGGATTTTCAAAGATTTTACCAATCACTATTTTAATTGCACTCCAAACCAGTACGGAGTTCATTCCGGAAGTGTTATTAAGAAAATTAGTTCGGAAATTATGCGCCTTCAGGAAATGCTTAATAAACCTGATGAAATTATTTTCCATCACAAAATAGCTCCTTTTCTAAAGAAAATATTGGATACACCTTTAAAAGCATTTATCTTTGAATTAGGAGTTTTATCTCATTATATTGCAGATTTGCATCAACCATTTCACACCGATGGAAAATACAGATTTGATGATGAAGAAACAATTCACAAAATCTTGGAAGCTGATACACGCAAATATTTGCATAAATTTACTATTAAGATGGTAAGACGAAAAAGAATAAAAAATCCAAATCAGTATTTTACGGAGCAGGTTTATGAGGTTAATGCATTTTACGATGAACTTGTGACAGCTTATTATTTGAGGAAAGGTAAAGTAAAACCTGATAGGAAAGAAAATGCTTTCTCTACTATTGAAAATTGTCTTTGCCAAGCAGCTTGGAATATCGCAAATATTTTCCTGGATTTTGAAGATGCGACAAGCATTTTAAAAAAACAAATCCAACATGCAAAGTTAATTAACTTAAGTTTCGCAGGAGTGTGAATTATCATCACG
>JABMPU010000141.1 GCA_013203665.1 Armatimonadota bacterium | reverse complement strand
CCTACAGAAATAAGACTTTCCAATTATCCCAATCCGTTCAATCCGACCACATCCATTCATTTTAGCATCGAACAAAACCAACAAAACGAAGAAATTGAATTAGAAATTTTCATTTTGAAAGGACAAAAAGTTAAAACATTTCATGTCATCCTGAGCGAAGTCGAAGGACAGACTTCAGTTGTTTGGAACGGTAGAGACGAAAATAACCAGCCGGTTAGTTCAGGAATTTATTTCTACAAATTGAAGTCTGGTGATTTTAGTAGTACTAAGAAGATGATCCTGATGAAATAAGGGAATTTAATCCCGACGGTTTTTTCGGAGAGGTAACTTTTCTTTCCTGATGAAATAAAATCGTAGAAAACCTTTTTTGACTTAAATTCTTGGAATAAATTCTGCATTGAATTTCATAAGAAAAAGATGCTCAAAAATAAACAGGTATTTTTCCACTGTTGGTTTTCGTGGCTTTGTGAAGAAAGGATTTTCAAATGAAAAAAGAAATCGGTTTAATCGTAGTTTTCCTGATTATTTTTTCAATCACTGTAGCTGCACGATTTCAAGATATTCCGGTAACCAGGAACCTTGACTCGGAAAGATTTCCTGTTACAAGCTTTGCAGAATATCAAAAGAACAATCCATCCAAACCTACTTATTTTTCTGAAATTAACAGAAATTCATCTAAAAACAGAACAAATGAAAACTGTCTTATCATCATTGAAATTTCGCTTTATCCTTTAATTTCTGATGCAATTGCAACTTATCAAGATGACCTTTTAAATGAAGAGTTAAACTCATTTCTGGTAGAATTCAGCGGAACTTCAGCCGAAGATATGAGAGATATTATCATTGATTATTATAATACAGAAGAAATTGTGAGTACAACTCTTATCGGAAATTTACCTTCAGCCTGGTTTGAAATGTTCGAAGATTGGAACAACAACGGAATTCAGGACCCGGATGAAGATTGGGTGGATTTTCCCATAGACCTGTTTTTTTCCGATCTCGATGGGAACTGGATGGATATGGATAGTAACAGTATTTATGATTATCATGAAGGTTCAGTCCATCCGGATATTTCTCTTGGCAGAATCAAAGCGGACAATTTAGATTTATCATTTTATACTGAACCTGAGATGATAAATAATTATTTTGCCAGAAACCATCTTTTCCGAAACGAATCTTTTGGAAATCCCAATAATGCACTTGCTTATATCGATGATGACTGGGCTGGCATGAGCGGAACTTTCCTAAATGCCTTAGAGAATTTGTATTCAAATGTAGAATTAATAGATGACATAAACACGACCACAGCGGAAGATTATCGAACGAACCGGTTACCGGAAACTTTTGGTTTTATCCAGGTTCACGCTCATTCCAGTGCATTACAACACTCCTTTTTTCAGAATAATGGCAGCCAAACTGAGAATTTCTATAATAATGAATTGCAGGATATAAACCCAACTTCATATTTCTATAATCTTTTTGCCTGTTCCAATGCTCATTTCGGGACTGCTGATAATATGGGTAGTTTATACCTGCTGTCAAATGATCATTGCCTAGGTGTGATCGGTTCCACAAAAGCCGGCAGCATGTTAGGATTCGAAGATTTTTATGAACCTCTCTATTTCAGGGTCAGCATTGGAGAAGCCTTCCAGCAGTGGTGGCAGCAAAACGTCGATACAGGTGAAGATACAATGTGGGAAAGAAGCTGGTTCTATGGAATGGTTATTTTGGGTGATCCTAATTTGCAGGTTTCATATGATACGAGTAATTTTATTTATGTAGATGTATCCAACCTGGGATTTGAAGACGGTTCACAGGAATTTCCTTTTAATACTATCCAGGAAGGAATAGATGCTGCTGAGTTTGGTAATGTTATTTTAGTGGAAGATGGCATTTATTATGAGAATATCAATTTTAATGGCAAAGCAATAATTGTTAAAAACATTAATGGTTATGAAAACTGTATAATCGACGGATCTCAGAACGGAACTGTAGTTACATTTGAGAATGGAGAAGACTCCAATTCCATGTTATCCGGGTTTACAATAACTAATGGTTATGGAAGCGGTTGGCCACATCATAAAGGTGGTGGAATTTACTGTGGATATCATTCAGACCCGACTCTTCAAGATTTATTGATAACAAATAATTACGCTTATTCTCGTGGTGCGGGAATATATTTATTTTATTCTGACCCAATATTAGAAAATGTTAAAATCATTGATAATTTTTGCACGAGTACTTATACTGGTCGTGGTGGAGGAATTCACTGTTTTTATTCCGATCCTATATTTGAAGAAGTTGTCATATCAGACAATCATTCCTATTATGGTGGTGGAATTTACTGTGATCATTCCGATATCGAACTGAATAATGTTACCATCATGAACAATACTTCAGATAATCAAGGAGGAGGTATTTATTGTCAAAATTACTCTAACCTGAGTTTGTCTAATGTTAGTATTTATTCTAATTCCACAGTTTATGATGGTGGTGGTATTTATTGTAAATGGAATTCAAACCTGATTTTTGATGATTCAAATCGTTCCAGTATCTATTTAAACCAATCTGCAAATGGAAGAGATTTATATTCCGACCAAATGGTTGAAGTTTATGTCGATACATTTACAGTTTTGTATCCAACCGATTTTTATGCAAGTCCGATTAATAATTTTAGTTTTGATATAACTAATTCTATTTTCATACAAACAAATTCAGATTTATATGTATCTCCGGATGGAACTAATACAAATACAGGTCTATCCTTTGATGAGCCATTAAAAACAATTTCCTATGCTATAAGTATAATTCTAGCCGATAGTCTTAATCCTCATACTATTTATCTTGCTCCCGGAATTTACAGTCCAAATACAAATGATGAATCTTTTCCTGTTTACTTTATCAGTTATGTATCTTTTTGTGGAAGCGGGATAGATGAAACTATTTTGGATGCAAACCATCAGGCTAATGTTATTTATATTTATAATGTTCATGATGTATCAATTGAAAATATTACAGCTAGAAATGGTTCAGCCGAAGATGGAGCAGGAATTTATTGCTACAATTCTAATCCTTCTTTTGCAAATTTGTTAGTTTATGATAATGTATCAAACTATTATGGTGGGGGATTTTATTTTTATAATTCCAGTCCGAATCTACAAAATGTTCTGATCTATGACAACTTAGCTTACGATTATGGAGGTGGCATATATTGCAGTTATAATTCAAATCCCAGTTTAGTAAATGTAACAATTACAGGTAATTCAGCATCAGATGATGGTGGGGGAATTTATTGCTATTATAGTTCCTACCCGAGTTTGATGAATAGTATCCTCTGGAATAATACTCCTGATCAAATAGATGGTTCAGTTGAAATATCTTATTCGGATATTCAAGGAGGTTGGACCGGTGAAGGCAACATAGATGAAGACCCTTTATTTATCGAAACCGGTCGGCATCCTTATTCTTTACAAGAAGAATCACCGTGTATAGACGCAGGAAATCCTGCTGAAACAGGATTAATTCCACCCTGGGATATAATCTATAATTTGCGTCTTTGGGATGGAAATGATGATGGAATTGCAATTATCGATATGGGAGCTTATGAATATGATGCACCTGTATATGTGGAGATAAATGAAAATATAATTGTTGAAACTCCTCTAATTAAACTTTATCAGAACTATCCCAATCCATTCAATCCGACCACGACAATTTCTTTCTTAACCACAGAGAGCACGGAAAACACGGAGATAATTATCTATAATATCAAAGGTCAGAAAGTGAAGACTCTGGTAAATGAAAATCTGGAACCTGGAAAACATTCTGTTATTTGGAATGGAAAGAACGATAACAACAAACTCGTTTCGTCTGGAATTTATTTCTACAAATTGAAGTCTGGTGATTTTAGTAGTACTAAGAAGATGATCCTGATGAAATGATGTAACTCGTTCACTCAGCCATAAACATCTGCTGATAAATCCTGAACGAGAGTCTTTTTCACTAATACAAGATTGATCCAGCAAGTCAGTTATTTCACAACATTATACATTAAGTTCCAGCTGTGTTCGTTTGGATACTCATTATAACAGATGCTTTTTCCAATATCCAAAAGAACTTCTCGAATTTCTTGTTCATTGGGAAAGTTTTTAACAACATTATATTTTTTTTTAGATTGTCCCACCCGAGACAGTTGAAGCATCATAAGGCTGGACATCATCACGGATTTATCCGGAATGGAGTTCAGACGAAACAGCTTCAAGTCCGGTTTCTCCGGCAGCTGCCGGATCTTCTGAACTCGAATCTGTCATCCAAAACAATTCAATGAACATCAATCACTTCACAAGTTTAACTTGCTCGTAAAAATAATGAAGGTCATTCTTCAACATTTGGCGAGCTTCAGGATTAAAATAAAGCATATGTCCGCCCGGATAGGTTTTGATATCAATGTTTTTCAGGCGTTCTTCAGTAAGATCCAGATGGTTGATGCTGTACACCACTGAATCGTAGGGACATTCCAGATCGTATATTCCGCTGGCAATGAAGACCTTCAGAAAATCACATCGCCTGAGAGCCTGAGAAAGAAAATGACTCACATCAGGATAGCCCGGATTTATTGTATCCGGAGAGAAGGCTGCGGGTCTGCCGGATTCCCAGTTCCAATCTAAGTAAACTTCAGCATTACCGCTATGGTACACTCGATTTGTGTAGAAGTTCAGCTCATTCTGTAGATATTGAGCCATGGCAGTTTTCAGAGCACCGGAATAATTGAACATAACCTGGTCATTCTCATCTCCGGTATAGGGACCAAGAGCTGTTGACCTGCCATCATATACACTTATCGATTTACCTTCACTGCGGAGAATTTCAGTGCAATAATCATCCTCCCAGATACGAAAGTTTTTACTCAGTATCCATTCAGCAGAAACACCGATGTATTCACTCATCTTTTTTGCTAAAGCGTTTTTATCTTCAGAAGTTAATGAATTACCATCCCAGAATGCTGGTAAAAGAACCTCTTTAGTCCAATTTCTTACATCTTCCAAAACTACTTCCAGATCGCCTTGCAAGTGAGTAGCTATCTTCTTGTGATACCAAGCTACAGCAGTGTAGGCAGGCATTGAAAGAAGGATTGCTTTATCTCCCATAGAACTCCACTGGATAGTCTCCAAATCCAGCACTGGTGAAACCATGATAATTGCATTAGGATAAATTCCTGCATCCTGAAGTGATTTGGCAAGCCCAGCACTACGCACTCCACCATAGCTTTCTCCAGCAATAACAACAGGTGAAGATAGACGATTTTCCTTTATTAAAAACTGACGAATAAATTCTGTTACGCATTTAATATCTTCTTTTACACCCCAGAAAAGGTGGGGATCGAAATCTCCTACAGTATGACTATATCCTGTACCTACAGGATCATAAAAAACAAGGTCTGTAAATTCAAGCAAAGTGGTCTCATTATCAACTACATCATATGGCGGAGGAAGAAGTTGGGTGCCATCTAAACTATGGGGGATAGTTCTCGGGCCAAAAGCTCCCAGATGCAGAAACATTGAAGCAGAACCCGGTCCACCATTGAATGCAAATGTAACCGGACGACTACTTTTGTTTTTCTTGTTATCCACTTTGTAATAAACGAAAAATATCTCAGCAGAAACCTGGTTAGTTTTCTCATCCAATATCGGTATGAAGCCAACGGTTGCAGTGTAGGAAAGTTTTTGATCTCCTACGGTTATTTGGTGATTTGTTACAGACATTAAAGATTTGTCCGCTTCTTCTGCATAAGCTTTGTTACTCGCCAAAAGACATACAAAGAAAAGCATCACAATCCAAACCAACTTACTTGGGTTTCCATAAAACTTTTGAACAGATTTTTTCATAAATTCCTCCTTTTTTTAGAATTGTTTAGTCTAATTTTTTATTTTTTTTTGGATTTAATATTTTCTAACTCACCCTCAGTCTTCGCCAAGGCTGCGCCCCGACAGGTCGGTCCCTCTCTTTAGCATAAGAGAGAGATGCCTTCTGTCATTTTTTTTCTTTTATATTTTCTTCCAATTTTTCTTATGTTCCTTCTCTTTTTTTTAAGACGGAATGTGT
>JABMPU010000006.1 GCA_013203665.1 Armatimonadota bacterium | reverse complement strand
GAATCAGAACTCTCAAAGAAGAACAATATCAAGAAGGATTCTTACGAGAATTATTTGTTGATTGCTTAAATTACACAATAAATCCAAACGAAGATTTTAATCTAACAACTGAATTCAAAAATAAAACCGACGCAGAAAAAGCAGACGGAGCAATTTTAAAAGATGAAACTCCAATTGCTGTTATCGAACTAAAATCAACAAAAACAAAAGACTTTAAAGAAAATTGAACACGGATAACACGGATGGGACAGATTAGCGCGGATAAACTTATTATGCCCAATCAGTTCAAAGCAAAAGAAGAAAGGAAATATTTGACACCAAAACGGATTAATCTCTTTTGAAAAAAAGTAAGGATGAAATATGAATATCTTTAATTTGAATTACAATACTGCAAAGCCTTTTTTAAAATGGGCTGGTGGAAAAACCCAATTATTAAAAGATTTAGAAAAACAACTACCACTCCAAATTAAAGAAACAAGAGAAATCAATAATTATGTTGAACCATTTATTGGTGGAGGTGCATTTTTCTTTTATCTCAAAAATAACTATAATATCGATAGAGCTTTAATTTCAGATGTTAATAAAGAAATTATTATTGGTTACCTTACGATAAAAAATAATCACAAAGAATTAATAGACGAATTACAAAGAATTCAAGATGAATATTTGATGAAATCAACAGAAGAAAGAAAAAAATATTATTATAATATACGAACAGAATATAATCAAAATATTCCATCTTTCAATTATAAAGATTATGACGCTTCTTGGATTATTCGAGCAAGTCAACTAATTTTTCTCAATAAAACCTGTTTTAATGGTCTTTTCAGGCAAAATAGAAAAGGTGAATTTAACGTTCCATCAGGTAAATACAAAAATCCTAAAATATGTGATGAGACAAATATTGTAGCCGTAAATAAAGCATTGCAAAATACAGAAATTATGATTTGTGATTTTGCTGAAACACAGAAATTTGTAAATGCAGAAACATTAGTTTACCTTGACCCACCTTATCGACCTTTAAATAATTCTTCCAGTTTTACAAGTTATTCCAAAGAAGGTTTTGATGATGAAGATCAAATTAGATTATCAAAATATTATGAAGAACTCGATGAGATTGGAGCAGATTTAATCTTAAGTAACTCTGACCCAAAAAATCAAAATCCAAATTATAACTTTTTTGATAATCTTTACAATAAGTTTAACATTCAAAGAATAAGAGCAAGTTAAATGAGAAATATAAAAATTAGAGGTTTGAAATAATGAAACAATACCAACAAGTAATTAAAGTTATGGAAAACAATAATGGATTTGCTACATTAGGTTACTTAAACCAAAATGTTAATGTCTCTAATTGGAAAACTAAGACACCATTTGCTACAATTCGAAGAATTGTTCAAGAACGAAATGAAATATTTAGAATTAAACCTGGTCTTTGGGCTTTAGAGAGTTATAAAAGTAACTTTCCCTATAATATCTACCAAGATAAACCAATTACTAAAAAGGAAAAAGAGGCATTTAATCATTCGTATTATCAAGGATTACTAGTTGAAATTGGAAACATTAGGAACTCAGATACTTTTGTGCCTTATCAGGATAAAAATAAAATGTATCTTGCAAGTAAACTTTCAGATATTGTTACAGTTAAGAAATTTTATAATTTCTCATATCCTGAACTTATTAGATATGCAATTACAATTGATGTTGTTTGGTTTAATGACAGAAAAATGCCATCTGATTTTTTTGAAATTGAACATTCAACAGATATCAAAAATTCTCTAAGCAAATTTGTTGAATTACAAGATTTCTACTCCAAGTTTCATATAGTTGCAAATATTGCAAGAAAACAAGAATTCTTAGATAGATTAAATATGACATCATTTAAAGATATCAGAGAAAGAGTGAAATTTCTTGATTATGATAATTTATCTTCAATTCACTCAAAAACTTTTGAGTTATTTAATATAAATAAAGGATATGAGTTATGATGAATAATGAACTTGAGATTAATAATGAAGATAACTTTTTTCAATGCTCAAAAAAAGAAAATATGGTTTTTTTCTGGGGACAAAATATTGAACTCAAAAACATATTAATTGATGAAAAAATTAAAGAAAAAATGGAGAAATATCATATTTCATGCGACGAAGTAATAGAAATTTCTGATGATGAGACACATAATTTTTTTTTGGATATTTATATTAAAAGAAATGATAAAAATACAAAACCTGAAATTAATAGATTCATTTTTATTTCAAATGAAGGTTATACATATCAACCTAACTCAAATACCGATATACCTGATATTGAAAATAGCCAAGTAATTGGATTTTCTTCTGGAAAAGATGAAGTTGAAGCACTTAATAATTTGTTAGAAGAGAACAAATACATAAAAGAAACTTCTTTTGATCAAATAATTTCTTATCAATTATCATCAGATTCTGAAAGAAGTAAAAAATATTTTTATCTTTCTGAAGAAAAATAGTATGTGTAGAATTTGCTCCACAGATTGCAAGAAATGTAATTGAAATGTATTCTGAAGAAAAAGATTACATTTTAGATCCAATGGTTGGTTCAGGAACTTCGTTGATAGAAGCAAAACTATTAAATAGAAATGCTTTAGGTATTGATATAAATCCAGAAGCAGTAAAACTATCAAATGATGCTTTAGAATTTGAATTTAAAAATGATTGCATACAAAAGGCAATTATTGGAAACGTAAAAGAATTATCAAATCTTCAGGAAAATTCAATAGATTTAATTATTACTCATCCACCTTACCTAAATATTGTTAAATATTCTGATGGTAAAATTGAAGAGGATTTATCAAGTAGCGGTGGTATGGTTAAATTTCTTAATGATATCGAACAGATTTCTAAAGAACTTTATCGTGTTCTTAAACCAAATAAGTTTTGTGCAATCTTAATTGGTGATACTCGTAAGAGACAACATTTTGTTCCGATTTCTCATTATTTAATGGAACGTTTTTTGAAGTCAGGATTCATTTTAAAAGAAGAAATAATTAAAGCTCAACATAATTGTTCTTATTCAAATAGATGGGGTTGGAAAGCCAAAAAATATAAATTTTACTTAATAATGCACGAACACTTATTTATTTTCAGAAAGCCAAAAGAAAACGAAGATACAAGCATATTCTCTTGGAGCAAATACAGAGAAAAATAAACGATATAATGGGCATAACAAAAGCCTCGTGCATTCAGATTGAGAGAAAAGCAAGAAGAACGTGGCAAGCCGACATTACTTAAATTTAATAAAGATAAAAATATCCGTGATTATTTGTAATATCCGTGTTATCCGCGTTCAATAAAGGAAAAATGAAAGTATTTATCGAAACTTATGGTTGTCAGATGAATGTAGCTGACAGTGAACTGGTTGCATCCATTTTAACTGAAAGCCCAAGACCCAGAAAATATTGGAATGCACTTAAAACCAAGCTTCAAGAGGAAGGAAGTGAACTGTCCCAAAATACGGGACAATTGAAAATGCAAGCGGCAGACGGTAAATGAAATGCAGAAATTCAACGATTAAGTTATTCTTAATATTTCAAAAAAGAGGAAATGAATGACCTTAAAACAAATTTCAGAAATAGTAATCTACGAAACAGCGAATAATGAAATTCGCATTCAAACTCGTTTGGAAGATGAAACAGTTTGGCTTACACAGGAGCAAATAGCATTACTTTTTGGGAAAGCGAAATCAACAATAAATGAACATATTAAAAATATTTTTAAAGAAGGTGAATTGGTAGAATCGCAATCCTTAAAGAAATTCGGAATTTCCGAATTTCAGCAAAAATCAGCCATAAAAAAGCAATCGAAAAAGCAATAATGGAATATGATAAATATAGAAAAACAGAGGATAAAAAGTATATATCCGATTTTGATCGTGAGATGAAAAAACTATTGAGAAACAAGGAAAATAAAGATGTCTAATAATTTTACAACAAATTCAGATAAAAGCATATCACTAAAAAGTCGTTTACAAAAACTGATCAGTGCCAGCGATGAACTGAAATTTCTGGTGGGTTTCGTTCATGCAGAATCATTCTGATTCCGCAGCACACAGATAGTTATCTAAATTTATTAAAAAATAAAGATAAAAAAATCTGTGATTATCTGTAATATCCGTGTTATCCGCGTTCTATAAAGGGAAAATGAAAGTATTTCTCGAAACTTATGGTTGTCAGATGAATGTAGCTGATAGTGAACTGGTTGCATCCATTTTAACAAACACTAATTTCAAAATAGCTGAAAACATCGATGAAGCAGATATCATCATCTTCAATACCTGTTCTGTGCGGCAACACGCTGAAGATAGAGTGATTGGAAGAATCAACAATGAAATGGCTCGAAAGGTGAAAAATAAAAACCTTAAAATCGGTGTGATTGGTTGCATGGCACAGCGTTTGGAAGAAAAATTGCAGGAACAAAACTCATCGATAGATTTTATTGTTGGAACCGATCAATATAAAAAGCTGCCGGAAATTATTTTCAATCTGTTTGAAAATCCGGAATTCTGCTCGGAAACGATTGTTAATAACAACGAAATTTATAAAGATATCTATCCAATCCATAAAGGCAGATTCAATGCATTTGTAACCATAATGAGAGGATGCAACAATTTCTGCTCATACTGCATTGTTCCTTATGTGCGTGGTAGAGAACGCAGCCGTCCTGTCGATGATGTTTTGAATGATGTTCAAAAAGTGGGGGAGATGGGCTTCAAAGATGTAACTCTACTCGGTCAGAATGTAAACTCCTATAATTATCAAGATGTGAATTTTGCCGAATTATTGCGACAAACTAATAAAATTAAATCTATCAAACGGATAAGATTTATTACATCACATCCAAAAGACCTTTCTGATGAAGTTATCAAGGTTATGGCAGAATCTGAAAAAGTATGTGAACATCTGCATCTGGCAATGCAAAGTGGTGATAATGAAATTCTGCAAAGAATGAATCGAGGCTACACAGCAGAACATTTTTATAATATTGTTCAGAAACTTCGTAAAGCCATGCCGGAAATAGCCATCACCACAGATGTTATTGCAGGTTTTCCCGGAGAAACTGAAGAACAATTCCAACATACTTTCGATTTGATGAAAAAGATAGAATTCGATTATGCTTTCACCTTTAAATATTCTCCCAGAGAGGGAACAAAAGCCGCTGAATTCTCAAACCAAATACTTGAAGAAACTCGTTTAGAAAGACTAAAGCAACTTATTAATTTACAACAAGATATAACCACAAAAAAATATAAGGAACAAATTGGAAAAACAAAAGAAATTTATGTAGAGAAAGTTAGTAAAAAATCTGATGATGAGCTTTCCGGAAAAAGTAGGGACTTTAAAATAACAGTGTTCAAAGGAGATAAATCGCTCATTGGAAAATTTATAAATGTTAGAATCACAGATGCAATAGGCTGGACGCTGAAAGGGGAAATTGAAAACGGAAAATGAAAAATAATATAAACCTTACGAACGGTTGAGTTGGTGAGACCTTAACGGTTAGTGTTGATAAGATCAGCATAAAGATTTAAGGGGTATTTGATGAAAAAAAAATCAAATTAATGAAGATATTATTTTTATTAATTATAACTGCTTTTTTATTGCAGGGCTGCCTGCCATTTTATCCAGCTGCTTTATTAGGGACGAGAATGCCATCGATAATATCAAACCCAAAATCTAAAAACAATGAAAAAAGCAAATATATTGGCTTAGACGCTAGTAATTCTCCTGGTTTTAATTCTAATGAACACAATTTGAATTTCCGGAATCATTTTTTAATAGCAAAATCAACAAAATATAGAGTAGAGAATGTTGGTTTTTTTGTTTTTGGTGGAGTTTATAAAGTTGGGGCAATAGATCAATACGAAGGCAAATACGGATATTTTGGATTTGGACCAGAAGTTAGCTTAGCTTTATATTTACTAATCCAGTTTATTGATATCGGTCTGGGAGCATATTGCACATGTGCTTATGAAGCGGGAAACTATTTAAAATTCAAAAAAAAAGTATTCAAAGAAAATTTAGCAGATGCATTTACAAGTAATTGGTACGGATTTTTATCATTATTTCCTATAATAAGAGCTCATTTAAACGAGAAAATAAGTTGCTGGTTTAGTTTTATCCCATCAATTAATAAAGCTTACGATTATAGTTTAGAAATTGATAAATATGGATACTTTACATTAGGTGCAGGTTATAAATTCTAATTGGCTCTTTGAAGAATTGAATGGGTAATGTAAGAATAATATCCAATATCGAACAAGGAATATCGAATGATGAAGGAAAAAGAGAAAAGAAAAAAGAGTAATCTTAACCTTAATCCTTTTGAGTATCCTTCGATCTCGTTTCAGAACAAGAAAAGAGAAAGAAGCCCAATCCCAGTGAAATAAAAAAAGATTTCACAGGACAGGTGATGAAGAGAAAATCAAATTGATTGAAATAGAAAAGAAGTTAGATTACTTCTCATTTCTACCGAAAGCTTTCGGGATTTTAATGTACATTACGAAGAAAAACTTCCTAATCAGATATTAAGAGTAGAGAGAGACTAAAGTGTAGTTGAAAATAATTGTTAAGATAAAGTTAATCCAACCTTCTACAAAATAATCTCCATTATTACAGGAGAAAGATGAGTTTCTTTCAATACTTTGCAGGAGCATTGATATGATGAAATATGAAAGGTGCGATAACGACAAAAATATTTCCGGCTTCGCTGCGATTCAGTCTTCCCTCTGTTACGCCCCGACAAGACGCCGTGATAAATGGATATTGGATATT
>JABMPU010000140.1 GCA_013203665.1 Armatimonadota bacterium | reverse complement strand
GTTGTAAGGAGCTTGCGACGACGACTCGAGGTAGCTTGAATAAGCACTTTGTCTCGACTCGTCGTTCCCCAGATACGGTCATTCTTCCCTACTGGGTAAACTTACGAGTCGAAAAACCCGAGTCTATCGAGGAGAAGGAGAAAAGAGAGAGTGGTTTGGGAACGAGTGTTACTAAGAAGTTAATAGATAATATTCGTGTTAATTCGTATAATTCGTGGACAGGAAAAAAATGAAAATAATATCGAAAAAGCTGAATAATCAATTTAAAGTAATCTTTGCAAAAGATGATTCCAATCCTATAATTTGTATGCAATTATACATTCGTGTTGGCTCAAACTGGGAATATAATAAAGAAGCTGGATTTTCTCATTTCACTGAACATCTTGTCTTCAAATCTACCAAGAAATTTCCGGGCAATTCTTTGATGGAAAGAGCAACTTTTCTGGGTGGCAGCATTAATGCATACACCGAGTTTGATTCAACTTGTTTTTTTATTACTCTACCTTCAAAGTTTATGGCTGAAGGAATCGAAATTTTATCTGAAATTTCACAGAATGCTGACTTCAATGAGAAGGAATTCAATTCTGAAAAGCAGATTATAATAGAAGAAATCAAGCAATTCCAGAATGAGCCGGAAGATTTTTTCATCGAAGAAATTGCTAAAAACTATTTTAAGAAAAATCCATATAAAAATCCAATTATTGGAAACTATAATTCCTTGCAAAGAGCAACACCAATTGATCTAAGAAAGTTTTATACAAAATATTATATTCCTGATAATTGTTTCTTGGTTGCTACTGGAAATTTTGAAAAGGATAATCTATTTAAAATTATTAACAAATATTTTGGAAATTGGAATCCAAAAGAACTTCTTAAGAAAAAAATCGAAATAGATGATCTGCCGAAAAATCCAATAATTCAAACTTTTTCAAAGACGATATCAAATGACATTTTAGCATTTGTTTTTCCTGATCTCGCAGAATCACATCCGGATTCCTATGCCTTATCATTAGCTGTAAAAGCTTTTGCCAGCGGAAAAAATTCCATACTTTACACTAGGCTTTTCAATGATGAAAAACTGATCGATGGCATCAAAGTTCATTCTCTAACCGGAATAAACAATGGAGTTTCTATTATTTTGATAATGCCAAAAGCGAAAAGTGATTTGAATAAGATTACAGATTTTTTCTTTGAAGAACTTTCCACATTCAATCGATTCGGGATTCAAAAAATTGAAGAGCATAAAAAAGAGCAGATATTTTTCTACAGATATTCATATGAATATGTAGAATCTCTGGCTTATAGTTTAGGAATAGAAGAAATTCATTTGGGTTATGAACACTTTCAAAAATATCCGGAAAAATTACAAAAAATCACTAAACAAGATGTAGATAAAACTATCAAAACCTTTTTCAAACCGATGTATTTGGGTGTTTTTCATATTGGAAAAAAAGAACTTAACAAAAACAGAATTAAAGATAGAATTAACCAGAAATCTAAAGTTTCTTCTCAAAAGAAATTTGAAGATTTTTATGAAACAACTCTAAAAAACGGAATAAAATTTTTACTTAAAAAAGTAATTGGGAAACCAACAGTTGGTATTTCGTTATCACTCGAAGTATCTCAGTTGAATGAAAACAATGCAAACAGGGGGATAAATTTACTTACATCAGGATTAATGCTGTATGGAAATGAAAAACGTAATTATCAGCAATTTTTGAATTATTGCACTTCAAATGGAATTAATTGCGGAATCTCTCCACTCACAGAAACAACATCAATTCGTTTGAAAAGCTTTAAAGAGACACTTTCGGAAACATTAAATTTGCTTATGGAAGTTGTATCATCACCCACTTTCCCCAATGATTATCTTGATAATCTCAAACAAACGTATGCAAGCAATTTAGATAGAATCAAAGATTATCCAAATTATTACGCTGAAAAACTTTGGAAAGAACAGCTTTTCGGTAAAATGAGCAATCTCATAAATATTGAGGGTAATAAAACTTCAATACGAAAAGTCACTCGAAAGCAGATCAAGAATTGGTTTAAAAGTTATTTTCATCCCAAAAATATGTCTTTGGCAATTGTGGGAGATTTCGATTTTAATGAGACTCTGAAAATTCTAGAGAATTTCAAATTTCCCATATATGAAGAACGAATTATCAGCCAGCAGAAAGTTATGATAAATTCCTCCTTACAAAAATTCAAAAGAATGAACAAAAATAGCAATCAGTCAATTATCCATATTGGAGGATTTGGCTGCAATTCGCAGAATTTTGAGAAGAATACAGCGTTTCATGTTTTAGCTCAAATGATTGGAGGAGATACAAACTCGATTCTTTTCCGAGAACTGCGGGAAAAACGAGGTCTAGCTTATTCAGTAGAATTTGATTTCAGCTCGATCAGGGAATTAGGATATTTTGGTGCAGCAGCTATTGTAGATAAACACCGCGAATCTGAAGCAATCAAAACCATTATTTCAGTATTAGATGATATTAAGAAAAATGGGATTAGTAAACAGGAATTAGAAAAAACGAAAAACTATATTCGTGGACAGAGATTAAGGGAAGAAGAGAGTATGCTGAATCAAGCATTCAAGCTTTCAAACCTTGAATCTTTAGGATTAGGATATCAACATTATCTTAAAAGGGAAGAACGGCTGAATAAAGTAAATATCGATTCAATTCATAAGATTGCTCAAGAGTATTTTGATGAAGAAAAATATTGGATTCATGTCTTATCTTAAGTAACTCATAGCCCCGCTTTGAGCCATTAGAACACGGATGACACGGATGTTACGGATTTGCACGGATAAAAAAGTAAAAGTGTCATTCCCAACTTGATTGGGAATCTACAAGTATTACAGAGATTCCCTCTTTCGAGGGAATGACAAAAAATCAGGGGAATGGCAAAAAAAGGACAACAATGGAAACAAAGTTTAAACTTAAACAAAGTGATAAAGTTGTAGTTTTAACAGGAGCTGGAATCAGTGCAGAATCTGGACTGAAAACATTTCGAGACCACGACGGACTTTGGGAAAATCACAGAGTTGAACGAGTCGCAACTCCAGAAGCATTTCAATCAAATCCGGAATTAGTTTGGAAATTCTATAAACAACGATACTTTCAATTACCAGAAGTGAAACCAAATCCCGGACATTTTGCTTTAAAAAAACTGGAAGATTATTTAGAAAAGAACTTTTTCATAATCACACAAAACGTAGATGGACTTCATTATTTGGTTGGAAATGAAAGAGTTCTTGAAATGCACGGGTCTTTAAGAAGAAGTTTTTGCAGCAAATGTAAATCAAAATTTAAAATGGAAGAAATTGACTTATCTCCTGCAATTCCTGTATGTGAAAAATGCGGAGGAAATATCAGACCTGATATTGTCTGGTTTGGTGAAATGCCATATTTCTTAGATGAAATTGATGAGATTCTTAGAAAAGCTGATTATTTTTTGGTGGTAGGAACAAGTGGAACAGTTTATCCTGCAGCACAATTTTTAAATATAACAAAATATAATGGAGCTTTCACTATTGGAGTTAATTTAGAGAAGCCATTGAATGTTGATTTTATAGATGAATTTCATAAGGGGAAATCCGGTGAGATCTTACCAAAGTTAGTTGATATATGGATTGGAAAGTAAAGCGACCAGCTTGGTCGTTATCATTCTCGATCTGGCAGGTCGAATTACATAAATTATGAAAATGAAAAAATATTCTGTTGGAATCGATCTTGGTTCCAGAATGTCCAAGATAGTTATCTTGGATTCAAAATCTATTATTTACTCAGATGTAAAGGATACTGGAGTAAACCCCAAAAATACTGCAAAACAGCTTTTTGAGAGAGCTTTATCCAAACTGAAAATCTCAGAAAATGAGATCATCAATATTTTTTCTACTGGCTACGGAAGAAACATTGTTCCTTTTGCAGATAAAAGAATTACAGAAATTTCCTGTCATGCCAAAGGAGTGAACTTTCTTTTTCCGGATGCAAGAACAGTAATCGATATTGGAGGTCAGGATTCCAAAGCAATTCTTCTGGATTCGAATGGAAAAGTAACTGATTTCATGATGAATGACAGATGCGCAGCAGGAACCGGAAGATTCCTGGAAGTAGTAGCAAATATTTTAGAATTGACAGTAAATGAAATGAGTCGAATTTCGGCTTGTGGAAATGTTGAACTTGAAATAAACAGTACATGTGTGGTTTTTGCTGAATCTGAAATTGTGGGTTTGATCTCTCAAGGCAAAAAGCCAATAGAGATTATATATGCAGTTCATCGCTCTGTAGCCAAACGTATTCTCAACCTGATTTCTCAACTTCATTGGAAAGAACCTGTTGTTTTCACAGGAGGTGTTGCCAAAAACAAGGGAATGCAAAAGGCGATTTCTTCAGCTTTGAAAACTGAAATCATCATTCCTGAAAATCCCTTAATTACCGGAGCTTTGGGAGCAGCGATTTTTGCATCAGAGGATTTATAGAATTAAAAAAATGAAAAAGAAAATATCAATTTTTATAATAAGTATTTTTAGTTTACTTTTATTTTCCCAAACAATCGTAACTTATCCTGCAACTTTAGAAAATTTAATTTATGAGCATGAACTGATAAAATTTTATATCAATCAAGATGAATTTGAACTGGCTATCTCAATTGCAGATTCGGTTTATGATGAATCTTTCTACCCTGATTCCTTGAAATATTTCAAGGGACTTGCTTATAATGGTTTGAAACATTGGGAAAGTTCTTCAAGCATATTCTCAGATATCTTCATAAACGGAAAAGACGAAGGTTTAATTCCAATTGCAAAAAATGAATTTAATAAATCTGTAAAAAAATTAGGACCTACAAAATCCATCGAGAAAATTACAGCAATTATAGATTCAATCGATAATGTATCCAAGCATCCTGAGCTTTTCCTGACAATGGCAGAAATATACGAAGAAAATCAACTTTTTGAAGAAGCGAATGAAGTTTATAAATTTCTGCTCGAAGATTTGAAATATGATAAAGTGCTTTCCATAAAATTGAAAATTGCCACCAATGATATTTTTATTAAAGATTATCAACATGCTGCAGATTTATTGAAATCTGTTATCGCATCAAATGATTCGCTGTATATTGAAGATGCTCTTTTCTTTTCATATATTGCCAATTCTTCCATTAACGATTTTGAAGAAGCAAAGAAATCGCTTCTGCGTTTATACCTGGAATTTCCCGCTCATAGAAACAGGTTTGAAATTATCGAAGGTCTGGCAGGCATATACGAAAATTTCCAGGAATATCTTATGTGCTGGTATCTTCTGAATGAATTGTACGAGATAAGTTCCGAAACACAGAAATTTGATATTCATCGCCAGATCGATAGAATCAAAAAATTACTTGTGCAAGATACTTTGACTGTGGACCAGTTTAAGAATTTTAAGCCGGTTTTTGAGGAAGCTGAAGATGAAGAATAATTGTGTGATAACTAACCAGAAAAAAGTTATGATGCACCTTTTTTAGTGTAACTATAAGTTGGTTATGTACAATAAACCGATGGACGCGGGTTCAGATATTAAGCCCAATAGAGAAAAAAATATGATAAATAAAATTAAAGATTATTTTGAATATGAAAATATGGATTCAGTATTTTCTCAAAAAGAGATTGATAAATCTTTTGAAAGCCTTTCAATAAAGTTTTCAAAATTAACTAAGAATTGGTCTAAAGAATTAAATTCTCAATGGGTATTAAGAGACTATCTTGCAGTTAAGATGATTTTATCTTCAAGCATTTTATTAAGTTCTGTTGAATTTGCAAATGAAAAGAATTTAAGGATTGTAGAACCTTATTTAATTTACTATTCATTACTAAATTGTACTCGTGCTATAATATACACTTCACCTTTTTCAGAATGGAATAGTGGTGAGTTATTCACCATGACTCATAAAAAAACAATTAACATTGTTGGAGATATAATCTCAAAATACAATAAAACTAAAGGAACAGATGTAAAAGATTTTATTAATTGGGCAAGGGAGTACAGAGAAATATTTTCTTATAAATTTCCAGCAAATGGACTAACAAAACACCACCTATCGCTGGATGAAACAATTAGAACCTGTAAGTTGTTATGTGAAATAGCACAATTCCAAAGTAAAATACTTGAAAATTCCTTAACCAAAAATTTTAAAAAAGAATATGACTTAAATAGTGATATTCTAAAGATTGGATACAGTTATGGAGGTGAATGTTTCCAATTTATTGATGATGAAGATGGTTATCGTCTAGATTATATCTTTAGAAAACAACGAAGACCATTTAGTTTGCACATCACTATGACCGAGGGAATGATCGAAGATTTTTTTGGTGCTTGGTGTCCTAAAGATGACTTTAAATCATCAGAAATCTATAATCCCGATACAGATTGGAATATAATATTCCCTGTTCCGTAAAATTAAATAATAAAAAAAGGAGAAACTTTTGAAGATATTCAAATTAACAGTAATAGTAATAATACTATTGTTAAGTTTAATTGGTTGTGAAAGTAGAAAGCATAAGCAGATCAAGGCGATGATGGAAGTTGGAGAATATGCTCCAGCAATGGTGTTGTTAAATGCAGAATTACTTGAAGACGTAAAGAATGTTGAATTAAGGGAGATGTTGATTATATGTTATGAGAAACAAGAATTGTGGGCTGGTGTTATTAAGCAAATTGAAGTTATTAATAATATTGAACCTGAAAAAAATTATGATTTCCTGTTAATGAGAGCTTATTCACTTTTAAATCAAATAGATGAAGCCAAAATCATTAAAAACAAATATCCAAATTATCATAGTTCTTTGATTTCAAAATATGATAAAAACTTAGTAGAAATAATTAAAAAAATTAAAATTCCTTCAGATTCTTTAAGAGATATAGACTGTTTATATTCTATAATAAATCCTGACACACTAGATGAATTTTGGAAATATATATACGATTCTAAAATTAAACTTTTTAATGGAGACTCTTTACTCGAAAAGAATTTTTTTTATTATACTAAGAAAAATGAATCTGTATTGAATGAAGAGAAACTACAATATTATAAAGAAAACCACCTTCAAGACTGGTATTTAGTCGGAATTATGTCGGAGGTTTGTGACGATTCCCCCAATATAACTTATCTTGAGGACGACGTAAAAGAAATGTTACAAATTGATAGCACATATATAGATTACATTTATGAGCCAATAATGACATATGCTAATTCATTAATAAAACCAAATATCTATGACAAAAAATATGGTCATTATACATATTTCCTTTTCTATAATGAAATAGTAGATTACTATAAAAAACGTAGTGTTGCGTTCAAAATTCTTAGACTTTTTAAAAAATCCTTAGATGCGAAAGGAAGTGAAATTTACTGGACGGAATTTAATGATGAAAACCCACCAGATGATGTATCACTTTACTTTTTATATGGAGATTATATTGATTTTCTTAAAGAAATGAATGATTATAAACATATAGTATCATTTGCTGAACTTAAAATGAAAAAATTTAATAAATCAAATTGGGTCTATGAATCTTTAAAATTAGAAAAGAATAAAGCATTAGAAAAATTGAAGTGAAAGATAAATTAATGAAATAAATTATCGCTATTATAAATTAAACAAAAGTTGCCTAACTTCGCACCCACAACTCCGCAAGCTTCGTCGTGGTGTGCGGGTTCGTTACGTGAAATATGAATGAATATAAAAGGAGATGAACATGGATTTTATTTTTGGATTGTTTATTTTTATTATGGCGATTATTGTTATTTTGGGAATAGCAAAGATAATAGTTACTTCACAGAACAAGAAGAAGATGGAAGAAAATTTAAGTAATTTGGATGCTTTCAAAGCTACTCAGAAAATTATGGGGGATGATGGGTTGTCTGGACTAGCAATTGACGAATTCAGAAAAGAGATTTGCATTATAAAAAAAAATTCTGGTAATTTTACGCTTGATACAATTCCTTATCATGACCTTTTGTCATCAGAAATTTTCGAAGACGGGAAAACAATTACCCGTACATCTAGAACTAGCCAATTAGGAGGTGCACTATTTGGTGGTTTAGCTTTAGGTGGTGTCGGTGCTATTATCGGTGGTCTATCTGGGCGAAAAACTTCAACTAATCAAGTGACTAAAATTGATTTGCGTTTAACTATTAATAGAACAAATGCACCGGTTCATGATATTAATTTAATGAATTTTGAAGGTACAGGATCAGAATTATTATATCTGGGAGCTATACAAAAAGCCCGTCATTGGCAGGGACTACTTGAAGTAATTATACGTAGAACTGATGAAGAAGATAAATTGAAAGAAAGTAAAGCTTTTCAAAAAGTAATAAATTCCGTAGATAATAATTCTGTTGCAGATGAGCTTAAAAAACTTGCTGATTTAAAAAAACAAGGAATAATTACAGAAGAAGAATTTGATTCTCAAAAGGAAAAGATCCTTTCTTAATTGAAAATATTGATGATAAAAATTGATTATAAAAGGCATTGTTCAATTTCAAAGGGTTTAATTGAAGTTTTTCAAAAATTTTGAAAGTTTAATGATTTATTCACTTAACATATGCATCTGCGATTTGTGTTATCAGTTCGTTTCGTCTGAATCATTCCGATTCAAACTTAGGTGTTTTGTCTGGGCGGAATCTTCTGATTCCGCAGCGTGCTTCATACATTAGGAGGCATTATAAAATTATTAAAATATAATTATTGAATTAAAAAGATGGGAGGTTTTAATGAAAAGTAAAAATTTATTATTAATATTACGGATAATCATTTTAAGTATGATTTGTATTATTGGTTGTGAGAATGACAATGTTAAACCAAATATGGATTTTGTTTACCCATTAACCGTTGGAAACAGTTGGGAATATGAAAAACTTTTTACATTAGATTTTGATTCATTAGCAACTTTTAATGGATTAACAGACACAACATTTTACAGCACTGGATTCGTTGAAATTATTGCATATGAAGTCATCTTTGATAGTTTAGAAGTTTATAATTTCTCAACAACAATAACTGAAGATGGAAATGTTCTTACAGGAAATGAGTTTTATAATAATAATGATAATAGTTTAATTAGTTATGGATATATAAATCCATTTATGTTTACTCCAAAAAGTAATGAAAATTTTGTATCCATCATTTTTGACGATAAGAAATTTAGCGATGTAAGAGAAATCTTTGATTATATAAAAAGGGGAATAATCGGAAATGATTATTCAAAAAATGACAGCATTTATTATGACCCTGTGAAGTGTTTAGAATATCCATTAAGAGAGAATAATCAATGGATTTATAGAACTTACGATATAAGAATTGATAAAACAATTATTGGAGTGGAAAAGATTGATGTCCCAGCCGGTGAATTTAATTGCTGGAAAATTCAATGGACATATCCTGAATTAAGCTTTAACGATGATATTGAGTTCTATGACTTTGTATCTCATGAGGGATTAGTACAACGATTAATTGAATTTAAGAACATGGCATATATTGATGAATTTGGTAATTTCATCGGTTATCTTAATTCCACTGAAGAAACATATTTAACTGATTATCAAATATATGATTAGTTTTTATGTAAAAGTCGTCTGACATTACGTCTGCGGTTAGGATTATCAGTCTGTTTTGTTTGATACAGACTCCGTTAAAAGTAGGAGTAAACGCTCTGGAATCTGGTAAGAGAATAGAATCGAAGAATCAAATGATTTTTTTTAGGATTAAACTATGAAAAATTTACCGGAAAGACAATCCAATTTTTTACTCTATACTTCCCAAACGAGTAATATAAACATCGATGTTGTTCTTGCAGACGAAACAGTATGGCTTACTCAAAAGGCAATGGGAGAGCTTTTTGGCGTAAATGTACCAGCTATTTCAAAGCATTTGAATAACATATATGAATCAGGTGAATTAGAAAAAGATGCAACTGTTTCCATTTTGGAAACAGTTCAAGATAAAGGTGGCAGATGAGTTGATTGAATTAGCAACTACTCGAAAAATTCGAGTAGTTCAAATTAGAATTCAGCTGTTCGTAATTTCCGAACAACTGCCGCAGATAATAAATAATATAAACAAAATTCAATATAAATTTTCTTTGTATTTAAATTGTTGACGATATTTTTACAACAATATTTTTGGGAAAAGATTAAATAGAATCAAATAAAAAATATAGGGAGCAATCATGAAAAAATTTAAAAAAGTCAGTATGGATGGTAATACAGCGGCAACTCATGTGGCGTATGCTTTCAGTGAAGTAGCTGCCATATTCCCGATAACTCCTTCATCTCCAATGGGTGAATTTGCAGATGCCTGGGCTGCTAATAAGAGATTAAATGTTTACGGTCAACCGGTTGATGTGATCGAAATGCAATCTGAAGCAGGAGCAGCAGGAGCGGTTCACGGCTCACTTTCTGCGGGAGCGTTTACCACAACTTTTACAGCTTCGCAGGGTTTGATGCTTATGCTTCCCAACATGCACAAAATTGCTGGAGAAATGCTGCCAACCGTATTTCATGTTTCAGCCCGTTCTCTCGCAGTACAATCTCTTTCCATTTTCGGTGACCATTCGGATGTGATGTCAGCCAGAAATACAGGTTTCGGTTTAATGGCAGAAGGTTCGCTTCAGGAAATTATGGACTTGGCAATCGTTTCTCATCTGGCTACATTAAAATCTAAAGTTCCGTTTCTCAATTTCTTTGATGGATTCAGAAATTCACATGAAATCCAGAAAATCGAAGTTATCGATTATGACACGATGAAAGATCTGGTTGAGATGGAATACGTGGAGGATTTCCGAAGCAGGGCAATGAATCCGGAAAGACCTCTGGTAAAAGTGGGAGCACAAAATCCCGATGTTTATTTCCAGGGAAGAGAAACAGTGAATAAATATTATGATGTAACTCCGCAAATAGTTCAGGAATATATGGATAAAGTAGCAAAAGTGATTGGACGACAATATCATCTCTTCGATTATGTGGGACATCCGAATGCTGAAAGAATCATAATTGCAATGGGAAGCAGCATCGAAACTATCGAAGAAACCATTAATTATCTGAATAAAAAAGGTGAAAAGCTTGGATTGGTCAAAGTTCGTCTTTATCGTCCTTTCTCAATCGAAGCTCTTAAAAATGCAATCCCGGAATCTGTGAAGAAGATTGCTGTTCTGGATAGAACTAAAGAGTGTGGTTCTGTGGGTGAACCGCTTTATCTCGATGTGGTTGCAACCTTGAAAGACAGGAAGGACCTAACGATCATTGGTGGACGTTACGGTCTTTCTTCCAAAGAATTTACACCTTCAATGGTCAAAGCAGTTTACGATCATCTGGATGGAAAATGTTCTCACGATTTTACAGTTGGCATCATTGATGATGTAACGCATAAATCTCTTGAAATTAATGAGCAGATAAATTCGGTTCCCGAAGGAACTATCAGTTGTAAATTCTGGGGACTTGGTGCTGATGGAACAGTGGGAGCAAATAAGAATTCCATCAAAATCATCGGTGATAATACAGAGATGCATGCTCAGGGATATTTCCAATATGATTCCAAGAAATCCGGAGGGATCACGCGTTCACATCTTCGCTTTGGTAATAGCCCTATCCAATCCGAATACCTGGTAGAAAATCCTGATTTTGTAGGTTGTCATAACCAGGCATTCATCGGTCGTTACGATATTTTGGAAGGAATCAAAGAAAATGGAGTTTTCCTTTTGAATTCTTATTGGAAACAAGAGGAAGTTTTTGAAAATCTGACTAAAGAAATGCAGAAAACAATTATCGAAAAGAACATCAAACTTTATAATATTAATGCTCTCAAAATAGCAAACGAAGTTGGTTTGGGAAACAGGATCAATACTGTGATGCAGACAGCTTTCTTCCTTATTTCAGGAATACTGGAAAGAGAACAGGCAATCAAGATGATTAAGAAAGCAATCGAGAAAGATTTCAGTAAAAAAGGTCAGGAAGTAGTAGAAATGAACTGGAAAGCTGTGGATAAAACAAATGAAGCTCTAATTGAGATTCCTGTTCCAAAAGAACTTCCCAATAAATGTGCTGAGCTAAAAAAACTCGTTCCTGATGATGCAGATGATTTCACAAGAAATGTAATCGAAAAAATCATGAGAGAAAAGGGTGATGAGATTCCGGTTTCAGCGATGCCTTTTGATGGCTTTGTTCCCTCAGCAACAACCAGGCTGGAAAAACGCGGAGTTGCTCCTTTTGTTCCTCACTGGATTGCGGAAAACTGTATTCAATGTAACCAATGCTCAGTAGTTTGTCCTCACGCTGCCATCCGACCCAAACTTATCAAAGATAAAGATTTGAAAGATGCTCCGGCAACCTTCCAAACTCTGGATGCAATGGGAAAAGATAAAGGACAATACAAGTATAAGATTCAGGTATATGTCGAGGATTGTGTTAGCTGTGCAAACTGCGTTCATGAATGTCCCAAAGATGCTTTAGTGATGAAACCGATAGCAGAAGAAAGAGCTGCAGGTGAATCTATTAATGCAAACTTTTTTGATGCGCTTCCAAATGATGTTCTGGGCAGCAATCTTGAATCTACTTTAAAGGGAAGCCAGTTCAAACAACCACTTCTCGAGTTCTCCGGTGCATGTGCCGGTTGTGGTGAAACTCCTTATGTAAAACTTATCACTCAGCTTTTTGGTGATAGAATGATTGTAGCAAATGCTACAGGTTGCTCTTCGATTTGGGGAGCTACATTCCCCACAATGCCTTATGCAAAAAATAAAGACGGACACGGACCTGCCTGGGCAAATTCTCTTTTTGAAGATAATGCTGAATATGGTTTTGGAATGAGACTTGCTGTGGAAGCAAACAGAAGGCAACTTCTTACAGTAGTGAAAAGAATTATTTCTGATGCTCGTTCGGAAGAATTTGTGAATATGCTGAAAGAAGCTGAACAAAAAGGTGACGAAGCTTTGGAAGTTGTGAATAAAATCCAGGAATTTGTGAAAGCATTGGAATATGCTGTTGAGAACTGGAGTTCTACAGATAAAGCAGCTAAAGAAAATGTTAAGAAAATTCAGAGTTTGATCCCGTTTGTGATTCAAGTTTGTGTTGTGGATGAACGTAAGAAAGTTCTTCATAAAATTAAAGAACTGGAAAATTATTTTATTGAAAAATCTGTCTGGGCTTTTGGTGGAGATGGCTGGGCTTATGATATCGGTTATGGTGGTGTCGACCATGTGATGGCGACAGGCAGGAATTTGAATATCCTGGTTGTGGATACCGAGGTTTATTCCAATACAGGTGGACAGGCATCAAAAGCTACTCCACTGGGTTCTGTGGCAAAATTCGCAGAATCGGGCAAGAATACTGTTAAGAAAGACCTGGGTTTAATGCTGATGAGTTACGGATATGTTTATGTCGCTTCGATTGCTTTGGGAGCAAATAAAGTTCAATCGCTGAAAGCTATTCGTGAAGCAGAAGCTTATAAAGGACCATCGATCATCATTGCTTATGCTCCATGTATCAATCATGGATTCGATATGGCTTATACTCAGCAGGAAGAGAAAAAGGCTGTTGATTCGGGATATTGGATTCTCTACAGGTTCAATCCTGATTTGAAAAAAGAAGGTAAAAATCCGTTTATTTTGGATTCCAGAGAACCGAAAATTCCGGTTAAAGATTTCTTAGAAGGTGAAACACGTTATACTTCTTTGGAAAGAACCTTCCCGGAAAAAGTGCAAGGTTTCAGAACCGAATTCGACAAATATGCAAAAGAGCGTTATGACTTCTATAAAAATATGGCTGGAAAGTAAGATAGTAATATTTTAAACATTAAAAAAAAGGAGCAGTAAAATGCTCCTTTTTAATCATCCTTCTAAAATTAATAACTTAAGTTTCGCAGGAGTGTGAATTATCATCACG
>JABMPU010000139.1 GCA_013203665.1 Armatimonadota bacterium | reverse complement strand
AAATGATCTTATTGAAATAAAAGAAGGAGACTGGAAGCAGAAAAGGAAAAATAATTTAAGAAAATTAATCCTGGGAAAAGTTTAAAAAACTCGACTTGGGATTTTTTTTTATTTACAATAAGTTGCGATTTTGTAAAATAAGAAAATTATCAAAAGGTCAATTTATGAATATTAGTGGATTAGGAAAGCACAAAATAAAGTGGACAGATGTTGACATTATCAACGTGTTTTAAAACATACTTAAAGTAATTGACGTATAACTGAAAGTTCCATTTTTGGAGTATAATCGAATTTGTGATATTTTGGAAGTAATTAAAAATAAAAGATTTCCAAGCATATCATTATATATTTTTTGATATTTGTTTGAAACACCAATATTCGTGATTATTTTTTAAAAAGGATTTTTTAATGATTTCATTACTGCTCAGCATTATTATGTCTGTACTAATTGCCAATTTGTTACCGTTTTTCACGAAGGTCAAAAGTATAATAATTTTGCAGGTTTTTCTCGGAAATTATTTTCTCGCTTCAATCTTCAGTTTTGTAGATAAAGGAAGTCCGCTATCTGCTGCAGGCAGTTTTGAAATAATCACCGGTTCTATAACCGGGATCCTCTTTTTTGCCACTTTTCTGATATATCAGCATAATATTACCAAGAACGGAGTATCTTTAAGTGTGGGAGTGATGCGATTTTCAGTGGTGATACCAATTTTGATGGCTCTGATGGTATTTGGTGAACCGATCTTATGGCTAAATCTTGCTGGAATAATACTTGTTTTAATTGCCTTTGCTTTTTTAACAGATACCAGATCATTTCATAGTATTCTCTGGTTGGGATTGCTATTTCTTGGTACTGGCATTGCGGATTCTATTCTTAAATTATATGAACAGTATGGATTAGAATCATCAAGACCTTTTATGATCTACCTTTTCGGTTCAGCAATGATTTTCAATTTGCTGGTTGTATTATTGAAAAAGACACAATTTCATTTTAGCTCATTTTGTTTTGGCATGATTCTTGGTATACCGAATCGATTAACGACCAAGTATTTTCTGGACGCTTTGCAGCAAATACCAGCTTCGATTGTATATCCTATATTTGCTGCTTCGGTGGTTGTACTGGGAGTTTTTTCCGACATCATGATCTGGAAAAAGAAGTTCAACTATAAACAGCGTATTGCTCTGGCGATTATGGTTGCTGGCATTGCGTTACTATATTTCAGAACTGGTATTTAATTGAATCTGAAATCATAGGGATGAAAGAAATTAAAATTTGTACAGCTCGTGTAATTCTATTACATTCATAAAATTTTTGATATTAGATCCTAATAACCCTCATCAATATTCACTTCATTGAGAAATGTAGCCTCTCCCTTTACAAAACGTGTAATATTTTCAATGACTTCATTCCATCTTCTAAGATCATCAAAAGGTGAAGCAGCGCGATGTGGAGAAAGAAGTACATTATCCAATTCATAAAAGGGATACTTGCTGGGAAATTTCTTACCATCCTTATCTGGCTCAGGTTTGTAATTGTACCACACATCAATTGCAGAAGCAGTAATAAGTCTGTTCTTCAATACATTATAGAGACTCTCTTCATCGATTACAGCTCCTCTGCCTGCACTCACAAGAATGCCATTCTTACCTAATAACGAGAGCTCTTTCTTTCCAATCAATCCCTCTGTTTCTTTTGTTAATGGTATCGCAGCGATCAGAATATCAATATCTTTTAAAAAATCATGCAATTGTGGAAGCTCGTATTTCTGGTAACTTGTTGGATATTTGTAGTTCTTGTCCTTTTCCCAATGATTTCTTAGAATTGAAAAGGAGACATTAAAAGGAGCAAGAAAGCTATGCACTTTTTTATTCACATTTCCATATCCAAGAAGACCAATCCGCTTGTCTTGCAAAGGAATAGACTTTGCATCAGTATCTCCAAGTCGCCACTTGCCCTCGCACATCCAGTTATGATGGGGAACGATTTTGGTCATCAGTGCCAGAAGCATTCCGACAATATGCTGTGCTGTAAAGTATGAGTTGCCATGTCCATTTACGAGTACTACATTTCTTTTCTTTTGAATGTCGCTGAAGAGTTCAAGCAGATGCTGTACTCCTGCACCGGGATTGATAAAAAGTTTCAGTTTTATTGCCCTTGCAAGTAATTCTTTAGTGGGACGCCAGCCCACAATGATATCAGCTTTTGGAGCATACTTAAGATATATTTCTTCTAGGGCTTCTTCCGGAAAAATGAGTTTTACTTTGACATCTGCAAGTCCATGTTTGAGATATTTTTGAAGTTCATATCGTACCAGCCAGATGAAAAGTACATTAGTATCTCTTTTTTGTGAAGTCATTTAAATTTCATTTCCTTAAGTAATGAAAACCATAACCAATCCAAATAAAATATTGAACAATTGATTGCTCTTGATTCAACAAGAAAACTGAAAGCAAAAACCTTCTAAACCTTCTCCACAATTTTCACAAATTTTTTCGTTGTCAAATGAAAGAAAGCCGGAATTACGAACAAGGTCAGAAAAGTTGAAACGATCAGTCCTCCAATACTTACAATACCAAGATTCTGTCGCATTTCCACTCCACTTTCTCCGATTCCGATCGCCATTGGCATCATTCCCAGAATAATAGCGACTGCACTCATAATAATCGGTTTGAGTTTGGTTGGACATGCTTCGAGCAGAGCCTGTTTCGTATCTTTTCCCTGTTCACGCAGTTGTTGTGTATAATCCATCAGTAGAATAGCCGCATTGACCACAATTCCAATTAGCATAATAATTGCCATCATACTGATCATGTTCAAGGTTTGTCCAGCCAGATAAAGAGCAATTACAACACCGATCAAAGCGAACGGAAAAGTAACAAGAATAAGCAAAGGTTTAGTGAAACTTTCCAGGATAGCAGCAAGAAGCATATAAGTAAGTAAAATTGCTATCATAAAAGCTTTGCCCATTTCGCGATTATTCTCTTCCATCATTTCGCTTTCACCACCCCATTTGAATTTGTATCCTTCAGGAAGCTCGATTTCAGAATGAATTTTTCTCATTTCATTAATTATATTACTGGGAACATAACCAATTGCCAAATCTCCGGTGAATTGAACAGTTTTATATTTATCACGATGTACGATCTTGGTTGCTCCTTTGGTAAATTCTATATCCGCAAGTTGGGAAACACGGTAAGTTCCACTTTGAGTTACTATCGGAATATTCTTTATTTTTTCAGGAGCATCGACAGATTCGTCAGTTAGAGAGACTTTGATATCATATTCATTCCCAGCTTCTCGATATTTGGTTGCAACCAGCCCTTCGACAGATGCTCGTAAAGTAAGGGCAATTTCATAAATAGTGATTCCAGCTTGAGAGATCTTTTCTCTTTTGGGAATTAGGGTGATCTCAGGTTTTCCGGGTCGCAAATTGCTATCAAAATTAATAAGACCTTCGATATTCTTTGCTTTGGAGATCAATTCCTCTGTGTATTTTTCCAATTCTTCCATTTCCTGTCCCATCAAGAAGAATTCAACAGCAGAACCACCTCCACCTCCCATTGAGGATTCAACCACAACTTTCAGTTTTGCATTGGTGATTTCAGAAAGGTCTTGTATGAACAGGCTTGCCATTTCTGCACTTGAGCTTTCTCTTTTTTCTTTATCAACGAGTTTAACATTCACAGACGCAATATTAGGAGCAGCATCTATCCAACCCTGACCACCTAGCGAAGAAAGCAAATGTTTTACTTCATCATATTTAGAAACTTTTTCTTCGATTTGCTGGTAAACTTTAGCAGTTTCTTCCAGGTTATATCCTTCCGGAAGTTCAAAATCTATCCTGATATTACCTTCATCAACCACAGGCATAAATTCGAAACCGAGTTTTGAACCTACTGTCATCATTGTAACAATAAAAATAATGAAAGATAAAACTAGAACCAGAACAGACCGTGCTTTCGTGTGCAGGATCTTTTCCAATAATTTCCCATAAACTGTTTCCCAATTTCGGAACATTCCCTCTAACTTTTCACCAATTAAGTTTTTCTTTTTCTTCTCAGGAAGAATCAATGACGACATCATAGGAGTGATCGTGAAAGAAATCAACAATGAAAAAACTGTGGCAAAAGTTACGGTCAAGGCATATTCGATCAGAAATTTTCCGGCAATAGTTTTCATCAAGGCCAGTGGCAGGAACACAACGATATTGGTCATGGTTGAAGCGATCACAGCCACTGCAATCTCCGAGGTTCCAATATTTGCTGCCTGTCTGCGTGTATTGCCCATTCTCATATGCCGGAAAATATTTTCCAAAACAACAACCGAGTTCGTAACCAGAATTCCAACTGAGGTGGATAATCCCATTAAAGATAAAATATTCAAACTGAACCCGGCAATCTGCATTAATAAAAAGGTGGAAATGATCGATGTGGGCATAGCAATGGCAACGATTAGAGTTGAACGCAGGTCATGAAGGAAGAAAAGCAGAACCAGACCGGTGAAGATAATTCCCAGGATCACGTTATTCATGGTGTCACTAACTGTACTTTCTATGAATCGTGAAGAATCGTCCACAATTACAAGTTGAGAACCTGCTGGAAGTTCAGCTTTTATGGAAGGCATTTCTTTTTTTACAGTTCGAGCTATATCAACCGGATTTCCTTCTGATGTTTTGATAATACTAATCTTTATTACATTATCTTCTTTTAATTTATCAATATTATTATAATAAATCGATCGTTTTCTGACTTCGGAACCGCTATCCGAAATATCAGCAAGTTGCTTCAGTTTTTTCACACCAAAAAAGGTAGGAATTTCCAGTTCTTCCAGTTTTTTTATTGTTTCCAGTTCTCCATCTAATCTGACAGAATACTCCTGATCCTGTTGTTGGAATTGTCCACCCGGCATATCAAGATTATGAGCTGCTAAAATTTGAGACATTTGTGGTAAAGAGATGCTGTTTTGGAAAACTACTTTATCATCGAATTCTACATGAATTTCCCTTTTCTGTCCACCGATAATTTCGACATTGGCAACTCCTTCTATCTGGGAAAACCTGTCCTTGAGCTTTTTATCGGCAACTTCAAAAAGTTCCCTTCCACTTAAATTTCCGGAAAGAATCATATCGATAATGGGAAATGCCCCAAAATCAAATTTTCCAATAACCGGTTTTTCCGCATCCGTCGGGAACTGATTCAAAATAGCATCAACTTTATCCTTTACCTCCTGGGAAGCGATGTTTACATCTTTATCAAGTTCGAATCTCATGATTACAAAAGAGACATTATCCATAGAATAGGATTCGATGTAATCTATCTTGCTGATGGTTGATACAGCATCTTCGATCTTCTTGGAAATCTGGGTTTCGATCTCTTTTGGACCAGCTCCCGGATAGATTGTCTGAATAGTAATAAAAGGGAATTCAGCATCCGGCATCAGGTTTAAGGAAAGTGTAAAGTAGGCTAGAGCTCCAAAAACTATAAAAACCAGAACCAGCATGGTCGTCATTACAGGTCTGTTTATCGCTACTTTTGATATAAACATTATTCACTCCGCTTTATTTATCGGCTGAAAATTATTTCATTATTTTGACTTTTACACCTTCAGAAACCAGATTCAGACCTTCAACAATTACTCTATCTCCTGTTTTTAGTCCTGAAATTATCTCAAAATTTCCATTTTCTTTGCCTGTTTCTATATATCTTTTTTTAGCAGTATCAGATTCAACCACATAAACATAATCCCCATTTTCATCAGATTTCACATTTTTACGCTCAACTACGATTGCATTTGGATTATTATAGGTTTGTATTTTAATTTCACCCAGAATTCCACTCTTAATTAGATTCCCAGAATTATCAAAAACAAGGTCAACTCCAAAAGCATTATAGTTCGTATCCATTGCCAAACCGACCTGACTAACTTTTCCTTTAATTGTTACATCGATCCAGGTTGCGGTTGCATCCAATCCATTTTTAAATGCACTTATTTCATTTTCCGTTATCCAGATTTTTGCTTTCATTTTATCGGTTTGAGAGATCGTTGCCAGAACTGTTTCCGCTTCCACTCCGTTCGTTTCCTGAACTGTTAAATTGGTCACATATCCTTTGATTGGAGCACGAACTTTCAACATTTGTTGAGAAGCATCCCAATTAGCTTCTGCCACTTTGAATTGGGTTTCTGCTCCATCAAGCTCCTGTTTTGAAATCCCGCCTAATTCATAAAGGTTTTTCAATCTTTCATGAGTAGCCTGGGCAAGTTCAAAAGCGGATTTTGCCTGGACAAACTGACCTGCAGGAGCATCTTCCGGGAATTCGATTAAAACCTGATTCTTTTCTACGTAATCTCCAACTTTAACATGAACTTTTTCTATTCTTCCACCGATCATTGCTGAAGCATTTGCTTGTTTCAAGCTGGTTAGGGTAGCATTAAATGATAATTCCTTGATGAATTCTTCAAGAACTATTTCCTTAACTTTTACAGGAATTCCTTCTTCTTTATAAATCTGTTCAAGATTTTTGGATTCCATTTCCTGCTTTTTTCCACAACCAAAAATGATTAGTAATATCAGGATAAACAGAATAAAATTTCTTACTCTCATATTTTTTCTCCTTTAATAATTTACTTCTAATCTCTGAGATCTGACATCTGAAATCTAAAGTTCTCTTCCCATTGCTTTTTTTAATTTTTCATAAGAAATCGAAACAGAATAAAGTGCGTTCATATAGTTCAGTTTTGCTATTTTTAACTGCAATTGAGCATCAATAAGCTCTAATTGGTTTGAAACCTGATTTTCATAACGAGCCTGTGCAATTTGAAGTCCTTTTTCTGCCAGACTTACATTTTCAGTTTGAGTTGTTACTTTTTCCAGATCTGTTTTCCACTGCAAATAGGAATTACGAACATCGAGATCTATATTTTCCAATAAATCCTGATGGTCAAGTTGTGCCTGTTTTAAGGTGTGAAGGGCTTTTGTTCTTTTGGCAGTATTGGATAATCCGGTAAATAATGGCATGGAAAATCCAACACCGATCTGAAAATAATTTCCATAATCATCAGATTCTATTTGTTCTTCATCCTGACCGAAATAATTATATTCCGCAGAAAGCCCGATTATAGGGAGGAAATTTCCTTTTTCATAACGAAGAGTAACTTTATTCACAGCCACATTGATCTCTGAAAGCTCGATCTCCATTCGGTTTTCCAAACCTTCTTGAATTGCATTTTCAAGATTGATCTCATCCATCAGCGGTAATACAATTTCATCAGTTAAGGCCAATTCTTCATTTTTCATATTCAAAAAATTCTTAAAACTTTCTGTTATCAGCTCATAATTCTTTTTTGATTCCATCAGTTCAGGCTCTATTTTTTGAACTTCCAGTTTAGCTCTTAAAAGGTCGTATTCCGAAACTAAACCTTGATCAAACATATTTGAAACCTGTTCTAAATACTCTTTTGCAAAATTCAAAGTTTCCTGTTGTATTTTCCAGATCCGTTCTGCTAATTTAGTTTGATAGTACATATTTATGGTTTGATAGATTATCTCCTGTTCAACTAAAAAATATTTTTTCTCCTGAAGATGATAAAGCTTACCTGCAATATTGATTCCATTGATTAATTTCCCGCCCATAAAGATAACCTGGTCAAGTTTGACCTGAGCGAAAAGAGAATATTCTATTTGTTTTTGATCAGGAATTAAGCTATTCATCGAACCATCCAGAAAATCTGCAATAATCTGGTCGTTGGCAATCAATAAAGTATCATTATTAGAAGGAACATCAACAAAATCGTCATCTATATAAATCTCATCAGCAAGACTCATGGAAGGAGGAATTGCCGAATCCGGCAGACGAGTGTTTTTGTAATTATATCCACCGGAAATAGAAATCTGAGGAAATAAATTTCCCCGAACATTATTGTATTCCTGTTTATACTTTCCAACTTCTTCGCGTGCTTTCTGCAGTTCTTTATTATTCTGCTTGGCTATTTCAACACATTCTTTTAAGGTTAAAGAATACATTTTAGGAAATAATAAAGCAGCACTCAAAACCATTATCAATATAATTTTATTTATTCTCATTAAAAACTACTCCTGTCTATTTTTCAATTCCTTTTAATATAATTTCCATCATTTTATCTACTTCTTTCTCCAGATTTATTTTGTTTCCAAAACAGAAAATTTCATGAGTTAACCCATAAGTTGCACCCATTAACATTATAGCTAAAGAATTAACATATTCCACTTGAAAAATCCCTTTCTGAACTCCATCTGAAATGACGTTTTTTAGAAATTCAATTTCCTGGTGAATAACCTTTTCTTTTACTTTATAGGCAAAATTGCGATATGTAACAGGTGCATCATCTTTTTGGAATATATTAAAATACTTCTGCATTTTATCCAGAGAATTTAAGCGCGAAATCATATAAGTTTTAATCTTATCAATGGGATTAGCTTTTTTTTCAACAGCTTCAACCACAAGATTCTTTACATTCTCAATATCATGAACAAACATCTCTTTGAATAACTCTTCTTTGTTTTTGAAGTAATAATAAAGGGCAGTTTTTTTGATGCCGCATTCTTTAGCAATATCGTCTAAAGTGGATTTCGCAAGTCCATATCTTTCAAATACATTTGATGCAGCCTGGAGTATTTCATCTTTTCTATCCATTATTTCCTCCTTCCTACAGTTTGAACAATCTATTCATTTATTCAAAAATTAAAATTAAATAATGGTGTCAATATTTTTTTTGAATTTCTCTTTTTTAATCTCAAAGGTTAGAAAAAGAAAATTATGATTAAAAAGTACTTACAAAAGCTGATACCAGAAAAATATTTACTTTGACATAAATAATTCAAAAAAGCAAGTTCAATTTTTTCTTATCCAATATTGACATTTTTTACATTCTTTCTCAAGGATTTTCGCATCTTTATTTTCATCAAGATATTGAATATATGAACAATTTAAACAATCACTTACTTTACGTTTAGCAATACGTTGAATATTAAGTAGATGTTTTGCAGAGATATTATCGGTTGTGATGTTGTTACCTCCTGTTCCGCAACCTAAGGTTAGTGATGGTTGAAGAGAATTATATGTCCCTCCCAAAGCACCTTGAGAAGAAGGTGTATTTACTAGAATACGACCTGCATTCAAAACTGAAGCAAAATATTTAATTTTCTCTTCATTTTGGGAAAAAATACTTACAGTATGACCTAATCCACCATGACTATTTATTTCTTGACACATTTCAATTGCTTGCTTAAAATCATCAACAATATAAAATGCGAGGATAGGAGCTAAAATCTCAAGAGAAAGTGGTGATTGTAAACCTACTTCCTTAAGTATGGCAATGAGAATTGTTGTTTCAGGATGAACATCAATATTTGCCATTTTGGCAATAACAGGTGCAGGTTGTCCAATAACCTCTATATTCATAACTTTCTCAGCTTTATTATAAGCAACTGATTCAAGACGTTTAATTTCTTCTTCTGATAAAAAATATGCTTTATATTTCTTAAACTCTTTAATCACCTCTTTAGCTCGAATTTTTCTTGTTATTACAGCTTGCTCACTCGCGCAAACAGTACCATTATCAAAAGTTTTAGAAAGAAAAATCTGTTCAACTGCAAAAGGAACATTTGCACTTTTACCGATGTAAACAGGTACATTCCCAGGTCCAATTCCAATTGCAGGATTTCCTGAACAATATGCTGCTTTAACTAAACTAACAGAACCTGTTGCAAGAATTAAAGCAGTTTTTTTATGGCTCATAAAGTCTAAAGTTTGCGATATTGTAGAACGTCTTATCCATTGGATGCAATCCTTAGGTGCTCCCTCTTTCAAAGCTGCTTCATAACATATTTGCGATGCTTTAATAGAACACTTCTTTGCGGCACCATGGGGACGAATTATAATTGGATTCCTTGTTTTTAAAGCTATTAGGATTTTGAATAAGACTGTTGATGTAGGATTCGTAACAGGTGTAACAGCAAAGATTGGTCCAATTGGTTGAGCTATTTCCACGATATTATTTTCTACATCTTCTGAGATAATCCCCACTGTTTTAAGATTTTTGATATTTTCATAAACGAATCGTGTAGCAATAACATTTTTTTCCACTTTATCCTGCCAGACACCCAATTTTGTCTCTTCAAAAGCCATTTTGGCCAAACTCACACGATTATTATATCCTACATGATAGACTGCTTTAACAATGCGATCAGTTTGTTTTTGATCTAGTTTCCTAAATTCTATGGCAGCTCTTTTTGCTTTATCAATTATTTTATTAGCATCAAGACCTGCTATGCCTTTATTATTTTTTAAATACATTTTCATAACCGCCTCTTCTCAAAACCCAGCTCAAATTTGAGTTGGAAGAAATATCATCATTTTTATTGATACTAAAAGGATAAAACGCAAATAAATTAACAGTTAGATAATTTTCCTGATTACCTGTGAATATTTTGGATCTTAATTTCATAATATTATTGTTATTTTATTAATCATCTAGTAGTTATTTATGAATAAAATCATTCTAACTACCGATTATACGCCACATATCACTTATGAAGCAAGTTGATTCGTTAAATTCTCTTCAGTTTTCAACTTTCTCATCTAGACTAAATCCAAAATTGAACTTTTATTTTTTATGAAAACTGTCAAATATTTTGTTCTATGGTTTGGTAATTGAGTAAAAGTGTTATCCTCGATTTCTTCTCGATACTGGATGAATAAAGTTTTATAATATCAACTTGAGTCCACTAAGCAATCTAAAGCCGCTCTATGAGCGGCTTTTATGATAATCTCATTGATGGCATATACATTCTAAAAGCAAATGAAGCTGCATAAACATCAATGGGTGTTGCCCTTTTTTTAGCTATTGACTGATTTTTTTGTTTCTGAAAAAAAGAAAAAGATGATTTTATTGAAATAAAAGAAGGAGACTGGAAGCAGAAAAGGAAAAATAATTTAAGAAAATTAATCCCGGGAAAAGTTT
>JABMPU010000138.1 GCA_013203665.1 Armatimonadota bacterium | reverse complement strand
TGAGGAAGAATAATTTTATTTGACTTTCCTCATCGATTTATTCTATTTGGCAAGGAGTATAAATTACAAAATCTCAAAAAAATACGGGAGTATTAAGATGAAAAACAAATTAATTTCACCGATAATTTTTATATCATTGATGTTATCACTATTTTTTTGCGGGTGTGATTACTTTGGTGCTGATAATGAATACATCCCTATCTACCAGGATGCTATCTACATTATGGATGCTAACGGCAGTAACAAACAGAAAGTTATTGATGTGGATTATTGTGATAATGTGCAGTTTATACCAAATTCTAATAAACTTCTATATCTTGCTGGTAACAGCCTTTACACAGTTAATGAAGATGGGACGGAAAATACTAAGATTAGTGGGGAGTTGAATCTTTATTATGCAAGACCAATAATATCTAATGATGGTCAATTTTGTTTTTTTGAAGCATACCAAGAAAGAATGGCCAATGCAGATGTTTATCAAATTGATTTAACCGATAATGTTTATGAAAATATAACACAATCAGCGGACTATCACGAATCCTATATTGATTATAAAAATGACAATATTATCTTTTTAAAAATTTCTGAAAACTCGTTGATTTCGATCTGCAAATATTCGTTAATAGAACAAGAAGTTGAAACAATTGTAAATGCACAACAAGATATTAGTTTAATTTCCCCAATATTTGGAATTGACGATAAAGAAATATATTATTCGAAAACAGGAGATACAATTGAAAACGGTATTTATAAATTCAATATAATAACTGATATTGAGCAGATAATCACTGGTTCAACTTGGGGTGGTAAATTAGATTGGTATAATAGTCAGTATATTTTCAAAACAGATTCTTTTATATATCGGATAGAGATTAATAATGGAAATGTTGAAAATATAGTTAATGGTGAAAATCCTGATTTTTCAGATGATAAAATGATTTATTCAACAAACTGGGGAGATTATAATAGTGAAGTAAGAATTTTTAATCTTACAACTTTTGAAGATACTTTTCTTGCTGAACATGCTTACAAAAGTAAGTTTTCTGATAATGCTCAAAAAATTACATACATCGGTAAATATATTACAAATCCCAAAAGTAAAAATCTAATAACAAATTAAGGAGAAAAAAATGAAAAAGAATATTTTAGTTTTACTGGTAGTAATAATTTACACGGCAAGTTTATTTGCTCAAATTGGAACACATATTCCTCAAGAAAGGTTACCATACGATAGCTTAGGTGTACTGGAATGGACCAAAGCAGGTTGTTTAAAAGATATAATAAGTAATGGTGGCATGGAAATTGATAAATTTATCACTGTACCTGAGGATTTAGAAGGAATTGAGGGTAATAATATTGGTCAGAAAATTCAAAACATTCTTAACAGTACTGATACAACTTTTGTCAATTACTCCCTCCTTTTCTACTTCCCGCCGGGAGAGTATGAATTTGATGCGACCATAGAAATCCTCTGTGTGTAAACCGTTTTCAAGGTTGTATCTGGAGAAATTTTAAAACTTGTTAAGTTTTTGAAACTTAACAAGTTTTCTAAAACCCTTCTTGAAACTGATAAATTTTCTTCGCTCATTGCTAAATCTGATTGATAATTCGATATTTTCTTTAGAAATATTTAGTAACTAAAAGCAATACAAGCACTTAAGAGGTAAGAAAGTTCACTCGCTTTGTAACTTATTATTATGATATAAATTAAGTTAGATTTAGTCCCCTTTACGAGGTTTTTGTCGTCTACTATAATGAGAGCATTGTATCTATGATACGGAATAAATTATTTTTTAGAGTTGATATTCAGGATATGAATTTAATGAAGAACATAGATATCTTTTTTTCTGAGGAAGAATAATTTTATTTGACTTTCCTCATCGATTATTTTCTTGTCGGTGAGGAGCATAAATCACAAAATTTTAAAAAATATGAAGGTATTAAGATGAAAAAAAAACTATTTTTACCGATAATTTTTATTACATTTATGTTACCACTATTGTTTTGCGGGTGTAATTATGGTGGGGACGATAATGATTATGAACCCATCTACCAGGATGCCATCTACATTATGGATGCAGATGGAAGCAATAAGCAGAAAGTGATTGATGTGGATAATTGCGACAATGTGCAGTTTATTCCCAATTCTAACAAACTGCTTTATCTTGCTGATAACAGCCTTTACACAGTGAATGAGGATGGGATAGATAATACGAAGATTAGTGGGAATTTGGAAATAACTAATCATTTACCAGTTATTAAAAGTGATGGTCAAATGATTGCATTACGCTTTAAATACGTTGACAATACAAATATCGGTTTATTTGATATGGTAAGTTCTTCTTTTTGTTATCTCTCGAATAAAATAAGAAAAGAAGATTACCCAACCTTTTCGTCTAATGAGGAATTTATCACTTATGCTGTGCGTGATACATTAAATCAACCATTTTATATTGCTAAGCTTTACGTAACAACTTTATTAGAAAATACTATATTTAGCAGTACTTCTTTAAATTCTATTTCAGAAACATACTTAAACAATTCATCTAATAAACTGTATTTTACTGAAGCAAACTATAGGGGTAATGCGAGTTTGATTGAATATAACCTGGATAACCAAACAGAAATTACTTTGTCTGAAAATCCAAGTATAGGACATGGTAATCAAACAAAATTTGGAGAAATATATATTGCATATCAAAGCTATCCAGACATTGGACTTTATGATCTTATTTATGGTAGTGATCTTATTATCGAAGATGGTTTTTGGCCTGATATTTCTATAGTAGCTGGTAACAAAATACTTTTAGTAAACGAAAGCTTTCATTTAAATTATGATAGTATAATATATTTGTATAATATTGATACTTTTTCTCAAACAGAATTGACAACATCGGGTTATAGAGGCATGTTTTCAAAGGATGGATCACAAATAGTTTATATTGGGCTGTATGTTACAAATCCCCAAAGTAAAAATTTAATAACAAATTAAGGAGAAAAAACAATGAAAAAGCTTATATTAGTACTGGCAATTGTTACTTACACAGTAAGTATATTTACTCAAATTGGAACACATATTCCAAGCGATAGATTACCCCCTTTAGAAGAATCATGGTGGGAACCAGTTGAAATGGTTTTACCATGGCAAAATGCAGGTTGTTTAGATTCGCTTCAGACTTTTGGTGGTTTGGAAATAACAAATTTTATTAATGTAATAACTGATTTGGATGAAGAATACATAGTAGGTAACAATTTAACTGAAAAAATTCAATTCATATTGGATATTGAATCAAATGATGATAATTATTCTCAATCCCTCCTCTTCTACTTCCCACCAGGTGAGTATGAATTTGATGCAACTATAGAAATAAGTCGAAATAATGTGGTATTTAAAGGTTCGGGAGCGAGAGAGGAGCCGTATCAGGATCAGACAATTTTTCACTTCGTAATGGATTACGATTATTATCATTACATATTTACACTTAGTCAAACTTATTCAGAATTCAGATGGGTATATCAAAACTGTTTTCAAGTATCGTCAGGTCAAAATAACATAGGTTTTGAAGATTTTAAATTAATAAGAACAGATAATCAAATTTATCATGAGGAAACCAACCCAACAAGTATGGTTGATTATGCAGGCCAAAATTTTTTAATATCCGGTGCTTCGTATATTTGGATCAGTGGTATTCACAGTTATCATGCACCCAGGCATCATATTTCTATTGGATCAGGTTGTGATCATATTGAAGTCAGGGGATGTTACATAAATAAATCTATTCATAGAAGTGATGGTGGATATGGCGTTGTAATAGGTAATAATTCACATCATTGTTTAATTGAAAACAATGTTTTCAGAAAATTAAGGCACTCAATGATATTTGGTAATCACGCTTATTATAATGTTCTTGGTTACAATTATTCACGTGAGAATGATTCCGATGGTTCAACGTACTATAATCCTGCTGATATTTGTTTTCATGGTCATTCTAACCCTTCCTGTGACCCACCGGAATATAATCTTGCTGAAGGAAATAAAGTTAAATTCATCTGGTTTGATAAAGCTTGGGGGGAAAATGGTATTAATAATCTAATATTCAGGAACAAAGCGCCTCAAATGTGTGATTGGGTTTTAAATTTACTTTACCCAAACGATGATAATGATAATCAACTTATTGTAAATAACTACTTTTATGGATCTTCAGTTTTTGCTTGGGATATGCATGGTGAAGGTCATTTAAAAAAGAATAATAAATGTGAATTTGGAGATAACACTTTTTGGATTGACTATTCACCTTATTATTGGCAAGATATTTCTTATTATCATGCATCACAACCTGATTTCATGCCTTTTGAACAGTGGCCATATGATCCAATAGATTCAGAGTCCAGTAATCCTGCCAGAGACAGATGGATTGCCGGTTATCATATACCTGTATTAGCACAGTGGAATCATCTCAATTTAAATGAACCTTCCAGAGATCAATACAGTGCCTATTTCTACAATAACATAGACCCAATAACAGGAGATATCCAAAAAGAACTTTCAATAGTTTATTTGACATATTATAATCAAAGTACACAGATGGAAGTAACTATCGAACAGAATAGCGATATTATTGGAGATTGGAATAATAAAGTGGTAGATTTATGCGCAGCAGATCATAATCAATATATCCCTGCAAAACGCTTTGTGGAAAGAATAATATTATCCGAAGTTACATTTGATGATATTGTAATCACGATAGATGATTATGATACGAGTAACAAGATAATTACAGAACCTTATGATTATAGCGGTTATCCACCCTTTCCAATTTTCCATACTGATGATATTGATAGAGATATGATTTACGCTACTTACAGCGGTGCATATTCCGGTGGTGTTTATTTTGGTATGCCCCACGTTCTTAAATTTCGGTTACCTTATAATGGAAGTATATCAATTAATAACGACAATGATTTTGGTGTATCTTTGAAAGATGGAAATATTAGTCATAGTCTAATTTCATCATATCCTCCGAATAACTATGCTGATTTTAACACCAATGGTACTATTAGTGTTGATATGCCTTCAGTTGATGTTTGTATAGGGTGGGGATTAAATGAATATAATATTTCTTTGTATATAGATATTGATGTTAATGGGTTTAATATACGAAATCGAGTTAGTTTTGATGGATTGATAAGAATGGGTTATGGGTATGGGACTCAAAGTGATCCATTTTTTTGTGTTTCAGAATATAATGGTGGAGCAGGTTGCCCCACTTTATACAGCAAAGGAGAGCTGGAAAACAACCTGGTTTCACTTGCTGAAAATCAAAGCGAAGATGCTCGGGAATATAAGCTTTTAAGAAATAGAATAAATCATAATGATCTCTCATTCACGGTTTCAGAGAATCAGGATAATATTAATTATTTTGATTATACCGGATTAATTTCTGTTGGACATCCAGAGAATGAAACTATCGGTGTAACAGGATGTGGTGAATTTTTTTCGTATGATTTACAAAGAGAAATTCGTATAGAAACAGGAAGGGATAGCATATTTGTTATACCTGCGAATGATTCAATAATTATTTCTCTTGATGAATATACTCTTCCTCAGAGTGACGAGGTTTTTTTGAAGCTAACTTGTATGAAATATAATAGCAGAGCTATGGCTGACAAAGGTGATATTGACTTAGGAGATACTAATAATCGTGATTCAACATACGTTTTTGATGTTGTGGGTATTTATGAAAATCTAAATACGTCATATTCTCAATTACCTGAATATTTAATAACTCAAGGTTACGGTAATATTATCATCAAACCATCCAAAGATATTGAAGTTCATGGAATTTCTTTTGTGATGGACCAAAGTCGAAATAACAACAATTTAGATATTCAAAGTTGTTCAATTATTTCTGCACATTCTTTAAAGAATGGTTCTGATGTTCGTTCGCTACTTTTATTTGAAGATGAGGATTATTTTGAATTTGGAAAAAATGGAGGTTTTGGAGTCACTTTTGATTCTCCAACGATAATAGGCGATAAGATTGATTATATATTTGTATCTAAAGGCAGATATCGAAACCAGCTAAATGAAGATATAATCTCTAATAAACTCGATTTTAGCAATTACCCGAATCCATTCAACCCGGAAACTACGATATCTTTTTCTATTCATGAAGCGAGCAAAATTGAGCTTTCAGTTTACAATATCAAAGGACAAAAAGTTAAAGTTATTGTTAATGATGAATTTGAAAAGGGAACGCACAATATTGTCTGGAATGGTGAAGATTCTAATGATAAGCGAGTCGGTTCAGGCGTTTATTTCTATAAGCTAAAGGTAAATGGTAAAGAAAAATCTGTGAGGAAATGTTTGTTAATAAAATAGTAACTTTAAAACTATGATATCGATATTCTAAAAGTGTGAATAAATTTTTTACTAATTCTAATAGTATCCTCGATTTCTTCTCGATACTGGATGAATAAAGTTCTAATAATATCAAAATCTTAGCTTATTCCGGTATTCTGTCTATAAGTAGGATATTATATTTAAAGTTATTTTTTTCATTGATAACTGATTAATTAAAATTAATACATCGTGGAATTTTTTGACACTAATTCTTACATTTTGGATCATAAAACAGATTTTCCTTAATTTTGAACATTTTTTCTGGAGGATATAATGAAAAAAACAATTATGAATTTAGTATTATTGTTTATTGCAGTATTTGCTTTTGCTCAAGCACCGTATTGGCAATGGGCAATCAAAGCCGGTGGAACTTCTTCTGATGAAGGAAGAGCAATCATAATGGATGATGCAGGAAACAGTTATGTAACTGGAAAATTTGGGGGATCAGCAACCTTTGGTTCCTATTCTCTTACCAGCAGTGGATCGTTTGATATTTTTGTGGCAAAAATGGATGCCGGAGGTAATTGGTTATGGGCAGCCAAAGCTGGTGGAACTAGTTGGGATGAAGGAACTGGAATCAGAATAGATGATGTCGGGAATATTTATGTGACAGGATGTTTTAGGGATACAGCAACCTTTGGTTCCTATTCTCTTTACAGCAGTGGTGAGGATGATATTTTTGTAGCAAAAATGGATGCAGGAGGCAACTGGTTATGGGCAGCTAAAGCTGGGGGAACTTATATTGATTATGGATGTGGAATCGTGATAGATGCTGCAGAGAACATTTATGTGACAGGATTTTTTGTGGATACAGCAACCTTTGGTTCCTATTCTCTTTACAGCAGTGGTGAGGATGATATTTTTGTAGCAAAAATGGATAACGGTGGAAACTGGTTATGGGCAGCCAAAGCTGGTGGAACTCATACTGATAGCGGAAATGGAATCACATTAGATAATGCTGGGAGCAGTTATTTGACAGGATGTTTTTTCGGAACAGCAACCTTTGGTTCCTATTCCATTACAAGCAGTGGATCGAAGGATATTTTTGTAGCTAAGATGGATGCAAATGGTAGCTGGCAATGGGCAACAAAAGCTGGTGGAGGTTGGGACGATCGTGGAATTGGAATCACAATAGACAATGCCGAAAACAGTTATGTGACAGGATGCTTTCAAGACACAGCAACCTTTGGTTCCTATTCTGTTACCAGCAGTGGAGACAATGATATTTTTGTAGCAAAGATGGATGTAGATGGAAGCTGGTTATGGGCAACAAGAGCTGGTGGAACTAATTGGGATGATGGATATGGAATCACAATTGATGATGCTGGGAACAGCTATGTGACAGGATTTTTTTGGGGTACAGCAAACTTTGGATTCTGTTCTATTACCAGCAATGGATTTTATGATATTTTTGTAGCAAAGATGGATGCATCAGGATACTGGTTATGGGCAACCAGCGCTGGCGGAACTTCTACTGATTATGGATATGGAATAACAATAGATGATGCTGGGAACAATTATGTAACAGGATATTTTAGAGAAATAGCATATTTTGGTTCCAACTCTCTATTTAGTAGTGGTGGTATTGATATTTTTGTAGCAAAGTTAAACAGTACCCTTTCTGCAGAAAATGAAATAAGTTTTCCTGTTAATAGTTTAACAAATTATCCAAATCCATTCAACCCAGAAACTACGATATCTTTTTCTATTCCTGAAGCGAGCAAAATTGAGCTTTCAGTTTATAACATCAAAGGGCAAAAAGTTAAAATTCTTGTTAATGATGAATTTGAAAAGGGAACGCACAATATTATCTGGAATGGTGAAGATGATAATAACTTGCAAGTTGGAAGTGGAATTTATTTTTATCAATTAAGGATTAATGGTAATTCTGAAGCAATAAACAAAATGATCCTGATGAAATGATTGGCAATAAATAACCTTGAAAAGGTTTAAAAGATTTTTCTACTTGCTGAACCTTTTCAACGGTTTTTTTCTGACCTTGAACTTGTGAAGTTAACCATAATCATTGAAAATGGTCTACTTGAGAGAGTTCCTCTGAGTGTAAACCGTTTTCAAGGTTTTTCTTGTCTCGAGTCGAGCCCATAAGTTTCGACTCGAAACTATACCTTTTCAAGTCGAGTCTGAAAAAAATTATTGCATTTGGTCATATCTTAATTTGAAATTTTTGATAACTTCATAGATTGAATTAGCTAATTTATTTTGGTACGAGGAGGTGGTCAGTTTTTTCTCTTCTGCTTTGTTGGTTACAAAACCCAACTCAAGAAGGACAGACGGCATAAAAGCACCGCGCAGAACATAGAAATTTGCCTGTTTCACACCTCTATCAACAGCACCGGTTGCATTGATAAAATCAGCTTGAAATTTGGTAGCGATTTTATAACTTTCTTCAAGATGTTCAGCTTGAGCCATATCTGCTAAAATGAATGCCAGGTCATCATATTTTTTTACTGCTTCAATGCCACCTTCATAATCGAAAACAACTTGGTTTTCCAGTTGCTCCACAGCTCGTGCTTCATCTGTTTTTGCTGTAGAAAGATAAAAGACTTCAATGCCATTAACTTTCTTTTTCCGGTGTGCATTGCAGTGAATTGAAATAAAAATATCCGCATTATGTTCATTGGCAAATTTCGTGCGTTCCTGCAAAGAAACGAATTTATCTTTTTTACGTGTAAGTAGAACTTCCACACCCAGATTTTTTTCGAGTAATTTTTTCACTTTTTTAGTAATTGTTAAGACCAGGTCTTTTTCGAATACTTTTTTGGAAAAACCGATTGCTCCGGGGTCTTTTCCGCCGTGTCCCGGATCCAGAACAATAGTTTGGATTGTGTTGTTTATGGGTGGTTGAGCTATTAGTTTATTTGATTTTTTAGTAATTTTATCTTCAAAGATAATTGGTAGAATCTTCCATAAGAAATTTGCAGGAATAAGAAATTTTCCATCTTTATTTATGATTGGGAATTCAAAATTATAAATTTTACCCTGAAAGGTTAAATATGAAGACTCCAACAGGAAAATGATCTGCTCGTCATACATATTCACTTTTAATCTCTGGTCGAGCAAATCTTCGATGATTTTTGCTTTGAATACTTTATTCAGCTCAAAAACATTGAAATATTCGTTTCCGGAAATTTTCTCGGTTTTGATTATTTCAGGGTCTAATTTGCTTTTGTATTCAATCTTAACCGATGCTTGCAGATTAAAAAAGAAAATTAAGATTAATATTAAAATAACTCCAAGCTTCCTCATTTCATTCTCCTGGTTCAATATTTTAAAGGGATCTGCAAAATGAAAAAAGCTTGTCTTTCTGAGGTTTCTTCCAGAGGTAATCTTCCGAAGAATCTCATCATAAGCGGAGTTCCCTCGAGAGAAATGCAAGATGAATTCCTCCAGTCTTCGCTAGCTTCGACTTGGTAAGCAGGATGACAAAAACACTCAATTTTGCAGAACTCATTATATTCTAGACTTCCCAAATTTCAAAAATTTGGTAAGTTTTTTAAATCGCATTTTTCATCTTAAGATAATGCTTATAACTCAAAAAAGAAGATAAAAAAAACATAAACATACTAACACAAAAAACTGCTCTCACTCCAAATAATCTTAAGATCAAAAATCCTAAAAACGGAGCGAAAATTCCTCTTAAACCTGTTAACGAAACATGCACACTCTGATACATGGAAGCATCTTCTTTTCCCGCAAAAATTATTGAACTCATATTCCAGGAAATATGAACTGCAGACATGGCAATACCAAAGAATAGAAAGGACGAATAAACGATGAGATTAACAAAGTTCGATTTAAGAAAAAAACTGGAAATCAGAAGCATTAAAGGGTAAAGGCTCAATCCTCCAAAAGATAAAGAAGAAAAAAATGCAGGATGTTTTCTATCAAAGATTTTACCGGCAACCGGAGCTAAAAACAGGATTCCAATTTGAGCAATAACTCCTTTTGCCATAAATGTTTGAGTGTAATCCATTTTGAGAAAATCTACCAGGTAAACAGGAATTGCCGGAAGAATGATCATGAAGCCGATACCATACAAAAAAAAGTTTCTCTGGAAGATGGCAAAGTCTTTGTTTGTTCGCAGTACTTCTAAAGTTCTTTGTATTGGTTTGATGAAAACTTGCTTCAAAGTTAGAAAAGCTTTTTCCTCAAAGCTCTCTTTTTTTGTTTTTATTTGAGCCATTATCAATGAACTGAAGCAGCCGAAAATTCCAATCATTAAGAAAATATATCTGAACCATTCTTCGTTTATATCCAACATTTTTCCTGCCACAAAACTGAAAACAATGGAAACCAAAGTGATCAAGCTGGAAAAATATCCGAATAGTAATCCCCGATTTCTGGGACGAATATTGGTTTGAAAAATAGAATTTTGGGCAGGACTGATAAACGCATTAAAAGAAAATAGTAAAATGAGGAGAGCGAGATATTGATAATAGTTGTGAACCCAGAGCATAAGAACAAGTGAGAGTCTTCCAACAATAGCAGCAAGAACAAAATATTTGGAAAGATTTTTGGAATGTTCAAGAATTTTTCCCCACCAGATTGAGAACAGGTTAGAGATTGGCCACAACATAACCAATATCGTGATCTGCCAATCAACCGCATGCAGAGCTTTTTTTGCTATGATGTCCTGAATTAGAAAAGAACCGAAAACAAATCCATTAAAAAATGCAGATAGCATTAGAAGCAAGAAAGTCTTTTTCTCAACCTGATTTAATTTCATTTCCTTCCCAAATATGAATTTCAAATTTTTGGCAAATTCTTAGGAATGATAAAATTTGTCCACTTTTATCACATCAAAATATTGATTTTCTTATTAAAAAATACTTGCTTGAAAAAAAAGAATTTTAATTTTTGTTTCCAGTTTTAAATATAAAATTTGAAAGAATAGTTTAATCAGGGGAGAAAATATGGGTTTAAAGACATTTCCCGGGGGAATTCATCCTCATGATTTTAAAGAATTCTCCAAAGATATGCCAATCGAAAATCTGCCTTTACCAAAGAAAGTTGTAATTCCTGTTTCTCAACATATTGGAGCTCCATCCAAACCAATTGTTAAAAAAGGTGATGAAGTTCTCACCGGTCAGAAGATAGCAGAACCAGGTGGTTTTGTTTCTATTCCCATGCATGCTTCTATCAGCGGAAAGATCACAAAAATTGCCCGATTTCCTCATCCCACCGGTGCGATGGTGATGGGTATCGAGATTACTGGAAATGGAGAAGATAAATGGGTGGAACTTGTTGATGATGAGAAATACCTGGATTTACCTGTAGAAGAAATGAAAAGCAGGATTTCAGAAGCCGGCATTTGCGGAATGGGCGGCGCAGGTTTTCCAACTCATGTAAAAATCTCTCCTCCCAAAGATAAACCGATCGATACAGTCATTTTGAATGGAGTTGAATGCGAGCCGTATCTTACAGCAGATTACAGAATTATGATGGAACAAGCTGATGATATTCTGGCTGGTTTGAAAATACTTTTGAAAATCGTAAATGCTGAAAAGGGTATTATTGGCATTGAAGCGAACAAACCTGAAGCTATCAAAAAAATGAAAGCTTTAGTTAAGAATGAGCCAAATATCAAGGTTATCGGCTTGAAATTGAAATATCCTCAAGGTGCGGAGAAACAACTTATTTATGCTGCTACAAAGCGTAAAGTTCCCAATAAAGGCGGACTTCCTATGGAAGTAAAAGTAATTGTTCAGAATGTGGGAACTGCAATTGCGATTTATGAAGCAGTGAGATTTAAAAAACCTTTGATAGATAGAGTGATAACTGTAAGCGGAAAAATCGTTAATAAACCAAAAAATATCAAAGCCCGGATTGGAACATTATTTTTTGATTTATTAGATTTTTGTGAAGGGACAAAAGAGGAAATTGGAAAAATCATTTCCGGTGGTCCTTTGATGGGATTTGCCATTTCAACTCTTGAAACACCTTTAACCAAAGGAAGTTCAGGGCTTATACTATTAAATAAAAAAGATGCTCAAAAAGATGAAGAGAGCACCTGTTTGCGTTGCGGAAGATGCGTGGATATCTGCCCCATGAATCTTGTGCCCAGCTTGATTGCCAACAGTGTTCGCTACGATGATTGGGATTCTGCTGAAAAATATGGAGTTATGGATTGCATGAAATGTGGAAGTTGTGCTTATGTTTGTCCATCTCATATTAAGTTGATTCAATGGATAGATATTGGTAAGTTAAAGGTAGATGAGAAGAATAGAAAGTAGGAATCGCAGTGCTTAATAAATCGTTTTAAATTTATAATTTCTTAATTTATTGGGAGGATAGATGACTGATGTTTATGCTGTATCAGCAGCACCACACATCAAACAAAGAATTTCTGTTCCGTCGGTAATGTGGCAGGTGGTTTTGGCTTTAACTCCAGCCTTGCTTGCCAGTATTTATTTCTTTGGCACAAAGTCTCTTTGGCTTACTTTATATGGGATTATATCTGCTGTCATAACAGAAGCAGTAATTCAGAAAATCAGGAAAATACCTATAACAGTAACTGATGGAAGTGCGGTTGTAACTGGCATGCTGGTTGCTTTTAACATAAATGTATCAGCTCCCTGGTGGATTCCTGTGGTAGGCTCGGTTTTTGCTATAGCTATTGGCAAACAGATTTTTGGTGGTCTTGGTTTTAATATCTTCAATCCGGCACTATTAGCAAGAGCATTTCTGGTGGCTTCCTGGCCCACAATCATGACTTCCGGTTGGACTCCAACCAGGCTTGGTTCAATCAGTGGCTTAAATTCCAGCATTATTCCTTCCACGGCTATAAAAGCACAAAATCTGATTACTTCAGCAACACCGCTTAATGTTGCCCAGCAATTGAGAGATAAAGTTTTCACGAGCGGATTTGCAGATAACCTTGCTGAAAGTCAGGCAATTGCAAATACGATATTTGATAAATTAGCAGATTTCGGAACAATCCAAAATCTTTTCTGGGGAAATGTTGGCGGAGTTATTGGTGAAGTTTCTGCTGCTGCACTTTTGATTGGAGCTGCATTTTTGGCTTATAGGCATATTATTGAATGGAGAATTCCTATAAGTTATATTGGCACAGTTTTTGTGCTCACATATTTTTTTGGAGGGATCAACGGATTATTTTCAGCTTCGATTTTACTGCCTGTATTTCATATTTTTGCTGGTGGTTTAATACTTGGAGCATTCTTTATGGCAACGGATATGGTTACTTCTCCAGTCACGAAAAAAGGCAGGATATACTTTGGAGTCGGTTGCGGGATTTTAACAGTTGTGATTCGAATGGTTGGCGGTTATCCGGAAGGTGTATCATATTCCATTCTTCTAATGAATATTGCTGTTCCCCTTATTGACAGGTACACCATTCCCAAACCTTTTGGTGAGAAAAGGATTAAAAAATAGCACACGGATAAAACGAATTTGCACGGATAAGAAATTTAACTTTGTGTCTTAGTGGTAAAAAGAGGAAAAAATGAAATATTATTTTAGATTAGGATTTGTTCTTTTGGTTATTACTGTTGTTGCCAGCGGTATTCTGGCTTATTTAAACAGCATAACCAAACCGATCATAGATGAAAACAACCGAATAGCTAAAGAGGAAGCTCGCTTGCATGTTTTACCCGAAGCTGTCTCTTTTGATAGTATTTTTGTTTATAATGATGAAAATGTATATCAAGGAAAAAATGATGCGGGAGATGTTGTTGGTTATACTTTTGTGGCTTCTCAATATGGTTATAGCAGCGATGTGAAAACCATGGTTGGTGTTTTACCTGATTTTAAAATAAATAAGATATCCATCATAGAACAAAAAGAAACACCCGGATTAGGTGCCAATTGTGAAAAACCGGAATTTCTCCAAAGGTTTGATAATCTAAGCGAACAAGGCTTATTGGTCGATAAAGATGGTGGAGGGTTGAAAAGCATCACCGGAGCAACAATGACAACACGAGCAATTGCCTATTCTATCAAAGATGGCTTGGAAGAATTGAAAGAAAAAGTCGATGAAGAAAAATAGAACACGGATGACACGGATAAAACGGATTTGCAGGGATAAAATTGACAGGATTGACAGGAAAAAATAAAACTTTGTGACTTTGTGGAGAATTAGCGTCAAAATAAAGATTGAATAATAATTTGTGTAAATTTGAGTAATTCGTGGATAAAAAAATCATTGTTAAGTCAACCTGCCGTGTCGTAGTGTAACGAAAACAGGTGAAGATCAGCGTCAAAGAAAAGAGGTAGAGAATGAAATTAATGAAGGAATTTACCAAAGGATTTATCAAAGAAAATCCTGTTTTTGTGATGGCTTTGGGTTTGTGTCCAACTCTGGCAGTAACCACTTCCGTAGAAAATGCGATTGGAATGGGTTTTGCAGCAACATTTGTATTGGTTTTTTCAAATATTTTCATCTCCTTAATAAAGAATTTTATACCTGCAAAAGTCAGGATTCCAGCCTACATTGTTGTGATAGCTTCTTTTGTCACTATCATCGATATGGTGATGCATGCTTTTGTTCCGGCTTTACATAAAAACCTTGGATTATTTATTCCATTAATAGTAGTAAATTGCATAATTCTAGGTAGAGCAGAAGCATTCGCAGGAAAGAATAATGTCATTCGTTCAATTTTTGATGGATTGGGTATGGGAATAGGATTTACTATTGCAATTATTGTAATCGGAGCAATTCGTGAAATATTAGGTGCTGGACAGCTACTTGGTTTTGATGTTCTACCCCAAACCTATAAACCTGTTTTAGTAGCAATTCTTGCACCCGGAGCTTTCCTGGTTATGGGTCTTTTAATGGGTTTGATGAACCTGAAGAAAAAATGAGTTACGAAAAAAATAGAACACGGATGACACGGATAAAACGGATTTTCACGGATAAGAATTTAACTTTGTGTCTTTGTGCCTTAGTGGTAAATCAGTGTTAAAATATAGGAGAAGATAGATGGAATTTGTGAGTAAAATATTTGCGATGGCAATTGTTGCCATATTCGTTCAGAATTTTGTGTTGATGCGCTTTCTTGGTTTATGTCCGTATATCGGAGTTTCCAAAAAGCTGGATTCAGCTTTGGGAATGGGTATGGCAGTAATCTTTGTGATGACAATGGCATCCACTTTTACCTGGCTTATTCAATCATATTTGCTTGTTCCTTTGAAATTAGAATTTTTACAGACGATAGCATTTATTTTAACAATTGCCTCTTTGGTTCAGCTTGTTGAGATAATTATTCAAAAAACAGCCCCAGCTCTTTATAAAGCATTGGGAATGTTTCTTCCACTCATCACCACAAACTGTGCAGTTTTGGGAGTGGCAATTTTGAATATTAATGAGGAATACAGTTTTATCGAAGCTATCTTAAATGGTTTTTTTGCCGGACTGGGATTTACATTAGTTCTGATATTAATGGCAGGAATTCGCGAGAAATTAGATAAATCTGAAATTCCGGCAAGTATGAAGGGAATGCCTATTGCAATGATTGTTGCCGGCTGTATGGCGTTGGCTTTCTTAGGATTTTCCGGCTTAAAGATCTAGGGGGATTAATGTCGATAATATTATATTCAATTGCAACTCTGGGGATTCTTGGTTTAATATACGGTATTGGATTAGCTTTTGCATCCAAAAAATTTCATGTTGAAGTTGATCCTAAAATCGAAGAAATAAATGAAGTGCTTCCTGGAGTAAACTGTGGTGCATGTGGCTTACCAGGATGTTCGGCTTATGCAGAAGCAATTGTTACTAGAAATGAAGAGATCAATAAATGTGCTCCCGGAGGAGATGCTGCAGTTAAGGTAATCGCAAAAATTTTGGGAATCAAAGCTTCTACAAAAGAGCGACAGATTGCTGTGATTCATTGTCAAAGCGGTGGATATGATAATACTTTTCTTCGTTATAATTATCAGGGAATATGCACCTGCAAAGCTGCTGTATTAATTACTCAAGGACCTAATCTTTGTAATTATGGTTGTGTTTTCCAAAATGATTGTATAGCAGCCTGTAAATTCGATGCCATTCATTTAGATAAAAATGGGATGAGAATAATCGATAAAGAGAAATGTACTGGTTGCGGAGCTTGTGTAAAAGCATGTCCACGTAACTTGATAGAATTAGTGCCAATCAGCAAACAAGTTCATATCTTATGCTCATCTCATGATAAAGGTGCAGAAGCCAAAAAGCGATGTGGAAACAAAACTGCTTGTATCGGATGTGGATTATGCGTGAAAAAATGTCCGGTTGAAGCCATTGAAATGCAGGATAATTTAGCGGTAATCGATTATGAAAAATGTGTGAGTTGCGGACAATGTGCATCAGTCTGTCCTACAAAGTCAATCGTAGATCCTATTGCTGAAAAGAGAGGAACAGCCTTTATAATTGAAGAGAATTGTATAGGATGTACCATCTGTAAAAAGAAATGTCCGGTTGACGCCATCGAAGGTGAGGTTAAGAAAGTTCATAAAGTTGATCCTGAAAAATGTATCGGCTGTGAAATCTGTGTGAATGTCTGTCCCAAGAAAACAATCGAAATAAGATAAATGGTTGAATTAGTTGAACTGGGAGGGAAGACCTTGCGAATGGTTTCCCACAGAGTTTTTCTTTCTTGTGAACCTTCGGAACGGTTGAAGATGAATTGAGTGATTTATTGATTGTTATTTAAAGATTTGGGGATTGAGTTTTCAATCCCTCTTTTTTTTATTGAAAATTATTGCACATTTTATTTCGTTTTTTATATTTGTCTTATGAAAATCTTATCTGATAATTATAAAGAGAAAAAATACCGGAAAAAAGGAATTCGATTCTTAAATAAAAGGAAATTAGAAAATGCTTATGAATGCTTTCTAAAATCCATTTCCATAAACGATTCCACAGAAAATAATTTCAATCTCGCTTTATCTTTAATGTCTTTAAACAGGTATTTGGAAGCAGAAAAATATTTTCGGAAAGTACATGAGCAATTTCCTGAAAATGAGATCAACTCACTTGCTTTAGCTGAATGTCTACTTATGCAGAAAAAGTGGAAAAATTCAGAAAAAATATATGCGGAATTGGTGAAAAGAAATCTTGGTTCCAAAGTTTATACAAAGTATTTGAAACGTGCAAAAGATGTGGTTGCTCGCGAGAAGTATGTAAAATCCAAGGAATTATTTGAGTCAGCGCAAAATGAACTTCAAAAGAAGAATAATGATAAAGCATTGAAAAAATTGAAAGAAGCTGCGGAATTCGATCCGGAAAATCCAAATATTATGAATAATATCGGCTCGATTTTGATATCGCGGAAGATGTTTTCAGAAGCTTACGGATATTTTGAAAAAGCTGTTATTCTGGCTCCAAATAATAAAAAGTTTCAAAAGAATGTTCTGCTTGCAAAAATGAAATTAAGGAAATAATAGAGGTTAAGATGAAAAAAATGAGTTCTGCAAAATAGAGTGTTTTGTCATCCTGCTTGCCAAGTTGAAGCGAGCGAAGACTGGAGATATTCTTCTTGCTTTTCCATCGAAGGATCTCCGCTAATAATGAGATTCTTCGTTAGAAACTTCTTCGAAGATTTCCTCAGAAAGACAGGCTCTTTTCATTTTGCAGAGTATTTATGAAAAAAAGAAAATTGAGGTTAAGATGAAAAAAGCAATAGTAATATTTATTTTTTTCGCTTCTGCAATTTTATTGCAAGGTGTTACTTTCCAAAAATATTATCATGCCAATTTCGGAATTATTGAGAGGATTGTACTTGTTTTTGATAATAAACCCACTAAAGTAATTGAGCAAAATAATAAGGAAATTCTGATAACAATTTCTAATTGCAGGAAAGAAGCAAATATCGAAGAAAAACAAGTACCGGACAATCTCGTTCTGGAATATTTTAGATTTATGAAGAAAGCAAATGATGTGATAGTGATAATTTCTTTAGATACAAATTATGTTTTTGATAAACTTGAATATTTCGATGAAGAAGCAAAAGTTTACAAAATCGTGCTGGATGTCTTTAATACAAAGGATCCGCAAACTCCGGAAGAACATATGAGTTTCGCAGATTATTATGGAGCTTTAGGTAAAAAAGATAAAGCAGAATTTCATTCCAGCCAAGCTTTAGAAATCGAAAAGGAAATGCTGGAAAAGGAAATGGCAGAAGAAGAAATTGAAACAATTCCTCAAGTTGAAGAAGAAATTGCGATTGAAGAAGAAGCCGTTATTGAAGATTCTCTTCCAGAAATTGAATTGCAGGTGATAGATTCTATTTCCGAAACCTTTTTGGAAGAAAGCATTTTTACAGAAACAGATACAATTATTGAATCAATAATTCCGGAATCAACATTTGTTGAAAGTATCGTATCTGCAACAGACACAACGGAAATTCAAGATACAACCCTTATTGTACAACCGGAAGAGAGTGACACTTTGGGCGTTGGACTGAGTGATGAAGAGAGCAGAGAAAATGTTTTTTTAAAGCTTCTCTTAAAAGTCCTATCAGCTTTGTTTCTTATCTTTTTTATTAAGACAATTATAAAATTTGCTCGTATTGGCAGGAGAAAAAAATCTGAAGAGGAGCTGGAATTAGAAGAAGAAGAGGAAAAGGATTATCGTTCTTATGAAGGATTTGGGAGCGAAGAATTTAAAAAGAAAATGATTTTTAAGCTGATAGATAAAGATTGGGAACCGGAAGAAATTGCCAAAGAATTGAATCTAACTCTAGAAGAAGTGATTAGATTGCAAAGTGGTAAGAAAAAGGTAATAGAAGAGGATGAAAAAAGCGAAGAAGATGAAAAAAGAGATAAGGAAGAAGTAGATAATAATGATGAAGTAAGCGATGAAGATGAAGTGAATGAAGAAGAAAAAGCATCTGATGAAAATGAAAAAATAGAAGAAAATAAAAAGAATGATGAGGATGATGAATGAAGATCGGAATAGTAGGTTTTGGTGCTGCAGCAATTGGTTTCATCGAGAAAATCAAAGATAAAAAATGCGAGATTCATATCTTTGAAAAGAGCAAAGATGTCTATTCTTCCAGTATTTCCGGGATTCGAGCTGATGGAAAATTATTTGTTTCCAAAGATATGGGCGGCGAAATAGATGTGAGTTTGGATTTACAAAAAAAATTGGTGGATTTCTACATCGATCAAACCATCAACAAAAAAGTGGAAAACGGGAAATCATTTGTAAATAAGGAAAAATATAAAGAGTTTTATGCAAAAGGATTCCAACCTGTAATTTCCGAATTTTTTCATATTGGAACTGAACAGTTAAAAGAAATTCTTTTGAATGTTTATGAAAATTACAAAACCTATAAAAACATTCATTTTCATTTCAAAACAAAAATAGATAATATCAAATTTGAATCAACAAAAGTAGTATTAAACGATTCTGAAACTTTTGATAAAGTCATTATAGCTGTTGGCAGAAGCGGTTATCCATTAGTGAAAACAATCATCAATAATTTCCCAGAATTAATTTTGGATAGTTCCAAAGTTGATCTTGGAGTCAGGTTTGAACTTCCCAATCATATTGTGGAAGAACTGAATGACGAGATGTATGAGTTCAAATTGAAATATAAAAGCAAAACAGGTTATATGGTTAGAACATTTTGCAATAATCCTTCCGGATATGTTGTAACGGAAATTTATGATGATTTTGTAACTGTGAATGGACATTCCAAACTGAAGGAAAAAAGTGATAATACAAATTTTGCGATATTAACTACTGTGAGTTTGACAGAACCTTTCAATGACCCGATCGGATACGGTTCTCATATTTCAAAGTTAACAAATATATTAGCCGGTAAAAACCGAGTAATTCTGCAAACATATAACAATTTCAAGACATCCAAAAGAACCAAGCATCTCTACAGAGTTATTCCAACACTTGAAGAATCTCATTACATTCTTGGTGATATAAATTTAGCTTTTCCCAGAAGGATCATCGAGAGTATAATTGACTTCATCGAAAATTTGAATAAAGCAATTCCCGGTATTACCAATGATGATAATCTTGTTTATGCGCCAGAAATTAAGTTCTATTCCAACAGGCTGAATAATGATAAATTTGATAATTTGAAATTCATTGGAGATTGCTCCGGAGCTACTCGTTCGATAATATATGCAACTGCACACGGTCATTTGATGGCAGAAGAAATATTTGAATAATAAAATTGAATATTGAACACGGATGACACGGATAGTATAGATTTTCACGGATTGGACTCCAATGAAACCAATTTAAGCAAGACTTGACTCGCAATGACCGAAGGGAATGTGAGTCGAGGATTGCGACAATTTCTGAAAAATAATTAAATCCGAGAGAATTAGACGCAGATTAACGCAGATTTTGTTTGATAAAATTATGAAAAATATGAAGTATTATAAATATTCTAATTTGAAAGAGAAAATCATATTAAATCATAAATAATCAGAGTAAATCAGCGTCAAAAAAAAAGAGGTAGAAAAATGAAACTTCCAAAAATTCAAGATGCAGATTTGAGAGGAAAGATCGTTCTGATTAGAGTGGATCATAACGTTGTGAAGAAAGGCAGGATAAAAGATCCGTATAGGATCGATGCGTCTTTGGATACGATTCAATATGTTATTTCAAAAGGCGGTAAACCGATTTTAATGACTCATGTGGGAAGACCTCGCAATAAAAAAACAGGGGAAATAGATATTTCAGATAAAACATCAGTTAAACCGATTATTGAATATCTGAAAAAGAAAACAGGTTTGATTTTCTTAACTCCAGATGAAGTAGATTTTCAGAATCATGAGATTGATAATCTGCTTAAAGATCTTAAAAGCAATGAAATTAGCGGAATATATCTGCCCAATGTCCGTTGGTTTGAAGGTGAAGAATCCGGCGGAGAAAAAACCAGAATGTTTGGAAATGAATTAGCAAATTTAGCAGATGTTTTTGTTAATGATGCTTTTGGCTCCTGGCAGCCGCATGCATCCACGATCGAACCAACTAAATATCTTCCCTCTTATGCTGGAATTCTGATGCAGAAAGAAATTGAAAACCTGAGTAAAGTTCTAAATCCTCAAAGACCTTTGGTAGCAGTGATTGCCGGCTCAAAATTCGATACTAAAATCGGAACATTGACTTCTTTTCTGAAAATGGCGGATTATCTTGTTCTGGGTGGCGTAATCTATAATGCTTATCTTTGTGCAAAATATGGTTTCAAGATTAGCGGAATTACAGATGAAGACTTGAAAGCTGCTCAGGAATTTTTGAAATTTTCAGATACATTTTCAGATAAAATATTAGAATTACCTTTTATCATCGAATCCGATGTTTTGGAAGAGAAAATTGCTGAAAAATTCAGAATTAGAAATATTATAGAAATAAAGCCGGGCACGAAACTGAATTTTATTTTGGATGTTTCTACCAAATCATTTGAACTGAAAAAAGTAAAAGATATTTTTCATGATGCCCGAACTATTTTTGTAAATGCTGTGATGGGATTCACTCCCAATTTTTATGAGGGAACATTTTCCCTGAACTCATTGATAGATCAAAATAAAAATGCTAATAAACTTTTTGGTGGTGGCGATACTCTCCAGGAATTTAAAACGTTGTTACCGGGAATTTATAATCTGGCTTTAAAAGACGAAAAATATTATTTTTTCACAGGTGGAGGAACCATACTTAAAGCCGTTAAAGAAGGGACTGCTTTTGGTTTGGAACCTGTTAAAGCTTTAATGAGAGAGAGAATTTTATAAGAAAATTTCTAATTTCAAATATCTAATTTCTAATAAAATTTCAAATGTTAAATGCCAAATTAATAAATTCTTCCGATTATTATGTACCAACTTCTCAATTATCTGAGAGTAGTAATGGATTTGAATTTGTATATATTAGTCATTTGGATTTTGTCCTTAATTTGGTATTAGAAATTAGGATTTAGAAATTTCTTCAACTTCTCTTTCCAATCCCAAATTATTCTTGACACACAAAACAGGAATTTTGGTTTTAATCCTGATGTGCGCCCGTGGCTCAATTGGATAGAGCATCTGACTACGGATCAGA
>JABMPU010000137.1 GCA_013203665.1 Armatimonadota bacterium | reverse complement strand
TCTATTGGAATGAACAAAATCAAGAGTCCTTTAGATAGTATAGATATGGAAGATTGACTAGTTGTACAATAACTACCAAAAAAAGTTATTATACAACAAAATTACTGTAACTATAGGTTAGTTATGTACAATAAAAAAATTGACGTGGCATGCATATGCTATGCCTATTTGAAGGAGGTTTATTTTGAGATTAACTAAAGAAAATCTTGTTGAGAAATACAAATCGAATCCAAAATTCATTGAAAAATCTTGTGATCTTTTTTCTTTAAAGTTTTTTTTCTCACGCTGTATTATCAGTGACAAATACATTATAAATAAACAACTCGATGAAGCTATAGTATTAACTGATGCGGGAGAAAAGCTTTTCACTCTTGTTTCTAAAAAAATTAAATCACCAGAAGATAGCATTAAAATAAAACTATTGATCTTTTTAAAATTTTATCATACTGAATTGCTAGTGGATGTTCTTAAAACCAATCTACAGATTATTGAAAAAATATTAGATCAAGAAATAAAGAAGAATAAAATTAAATTTCCATGGATTTTTGGTAGAACATTATACAATAAATATTTCAATGAATTTAATGAGCAATTTAAAAACTTAGATTTTGAAGACACAATGAAACTACTAAATGGTACACCACAAGGTGTATTTCAAGTAGGTAAATATGTTATTGGTCCCTTGGGTTTACTAATTTCTTCTACTAAAAGGCATAATTTACCACAGCGTTCAATTTTACTACATCACTGTTCAGATCCTTCGTGTACAGCTTATCATAGAACCAGTTTGCATTCATATCCTCTATTAGTTGAAATAGAAGAAGAAATCGACAAACATCTACCAGAATCAGAACCATCTGAGTTTGGCCAATATTTTGGTATGATGATTGAAGAAGAAAACGAATACTATGATTATGATCAGCTTTCACAAAGTAGCAAAACAATTGCAAATATTTTTGGCGAAAAAGAATTAAAAAGTCTTCTCAAAAATGTGATAGAACAGAATGGTAATATAAGAGATAGTTTCCCTAAATTAAAAGAGTTCAAAGGCTCAGTTGATCAAATAGTTAATAAATTAGATAAAGCAAAATCTTTTCAACTTTTGCTTATAGAAAAGGATACTGAAATTATAAGAGTTCTCGAACAGCTTATTTCAGAAGATATTATACATTTACCTGCAACAGAAATTCGAGAAGTTCATGCTCCAATTGCTATTGGTTTTTATGACATAAAACATCAATGTAACAAACTCGGATTTCGATCAATCAGTTATTATAATCTTTCAATAAACAGACTTAATAAATTAATATTGCATGTTAATGACGATGAATCTGAAAAACAACTTTTAGAATGGAAATTAAAATTCATAAAATTTGATTCATTAAAACAAAAACTTGAATACTACACAAGTGATACTGATCCTCAACAAGTGATAAAAGAAACTATATTATCAGGTCCAGTACAAATTAAAAAAGTCTTTGATTTTCTGTATGGACATTTTGTATTACCTAATAACGAACACGATGAAAAAAAATTAATAAATAAAATACTTTGGAAGTTAGGATTTAGTATAAACATTTATCCTAATGCAATAAGTGACTTTTGGTCTAAACTTTCGAATTTTGAAAACACTGTTAATAAAACAATGAGTTCAACTTCTGGAGCAAAAGATGAAATTAGAAGTTCATCAGTTAATCTTTTTGTTTCATTAGAGCAAATGTTAGAAGAATCCTTATCATTTTCTACTTGGTTTTTGCTTTCTGATCATTACTTTTCAACAAAATTCAACTATGACTTTGAATCAGCTCGTAGTTTTATGTGTGATAAACTTGAAGGAAGTGTCGTTGGATCAAACGATCCACTTCGTTTTGATAAAAATGGAAGAAATACATTATTCCCCCTATCTGAAGGTTTTACTGCTTTAATAAATTTATGTGATTTAATATTAAAATCACCAAATAAAGAATATCTTCGAGATAAAGCAGAGTACCCAAGTTTCTATGAGAAAACAAATTATACATCCTATCCTTTTTTGCATAAAATTTTATTATTAGACATTAAAGAAAATTGTTATCAGAGGTTAAAAGAGATACTTTCTGTAGTTGCTCCTGATTTCAATAAAAATAACGTGTTATCAATTAGAAATCGATTACAACATAATAGAGAAGACTTTCCCAATACTACTGAGATACTTTCAGCATGCAATTCAATTCGTAAAATAGTATCATCTCTTGAAGAAAATTGTTTATACCCCAATGTATATTTGTTTAAATCAATGTTTTCAGATAAATATAAAAGAGTTTCATATGTTTTTGAGGATTATAAGGGTAACATAATAAATATCCAACCAACATTTGAATTTATTGCAAACAAATTAATTAGTATGAGGGATCCTCAAATAATTTTACCTCAAGTTTGCATTGGTGATTCATTAGAAGTAATAAGGTTTAAATATAATGAATCCTCGGAATATTTGAAGTATTGGAAGGGTTTTCCATTAAAGAAATTGAAACATACAATATTGGATGATTTATCCAAAAAAGAAATCGTGCAATAGTGCATTGAATAGGCATAACAAGCGTGTCGGCAGTAGGGCTGGTCAGTGCTCTTTGCCTGAACCTTCCGGTTCAGGATTTGGGTTGTTCGTTTTACGACGGAATCTTTCTGATTCCGCCGCACACGCCAAACTTCTT
>JABMPU010000136.1 GCA_013203665.1 Armatimonadota bacterium | reverse complement strand
CGTGATGATAATTCACACTCCTGCGAAACTTAAGTTATTTAATTTGACTTTTTAGAGCGGACTCATTCTTTTTTTTAGAAATTAGATTTTTTTTCAAATACAATTTGGGAATTATTGATAATAAATTTATCTTTACAACTTTATTTTATTATTTATTTGTGAGTTAGATTCAATCTAAGTTTTTAAGGATAAGGATTATTGTATGAAAATTAAAACAAAAGAACAACTTATTGAAGAACTGCAAAAGCAAAAGGAACAAATAGAAAAATTACAGAAAGCAGAATCTGAACGCAAGAAAGCAGAGAAAACCCAGACAACCTTGTATCATATTGCAAATGCAGCAAATACTACATCCAATCTGGATGAGCTTTTTAAAAATATTCACCAGGAACTGGGAAAAATTATCGATACCACAAATTTCTTTATTGCACTTTACGATGAAAAAAGTGATATAGTTTCTATGCCGTATTATATTGATCAAACCGGGCAGGGAAATCCTCCACCCAAAAAATTACAAAAAGGACTGACCAATTATGTCATTCGTACACAAAAACCGATTTTTATGACTGTTCAGAAACGTGAGGAGCTGATCAAAGCAGGCAAAATCGCTCCCTCAGATTGGAAAAGTAAACTCTGGCTGGGAGTTCCTCTAAAGATTCAAGATAAAATTATTGGAGCTCTTGCAGTGCAAAGTTATGATGATCCTCATCATTTCAATGAGAATGACCTGAAAATTTTAGAATTTGTTTCCGACCAGGTGGCTGTTGTAATAAATCGGATTAATTTGAGAGAAAAATTAAATGCAAGCGAGAAGAAATATCGACAGATTTTCGAAGAGTTTCAGGACCTCTATTTCTTAACTGATTTGAAAGGAATAATCAAAGATCTTAGTCCATCTGTTAAGCAATTAGGTGGCTATGAACGGGAAAAATTAATTGGAACTTCGGTTTTTGGAATTTTGGGAAATCGAAAACAACAAAGGAAATTCTTGAAAGATTTGTTAAGAAACAAAAGTATATCTGATTATGAATTAATCCTTCATAAAAAAAACGGAGAAAAAATTGAAGCTTCTGCGACTGCACACATTATTTATGATGAGAATAACAGACCCATTGAAATTGAAGGCGTTTTACGTGATATCTCAGAAAGAAGGAAAGCAGCGGAGGAAATAAATATTCAAAAAGCCTATTTCGAAAATCTCTTTGAATTTGCTCCGGATGCAATTGCAGTAGTAGATAATAATGATTATGTTCTTCAAATTAATAATGAATTTACCAATCTTTTCGGATATACAAAAAATGAAGCTCAAGGCAAGCAAATTAATAATTTGGTCGTTCCTGAAAACCTGAAAATGAACGGTCAAAAAGCAACTAAAAGAGTGACAAATGGTGAAACCATCTATTTTGATACTATTCGCCAAACAAAGGATGGAAGAAAAATTGATGTTTCAATAATCGGAAAACCTATTTTTTATAAAAGAGAACAACTTGCTGTTTACGCCATCTATCGTGATATTTCTACACGTAAAATATCAGAAGAAATTCAAAAAGCAATTTATCATATTTCTCATGCTGCAAATACAACCATCAATTTACCAAAACTAATCGAAAAAATAAGAAACTTCCTTGGCACAGTGCTCGATACAACTAATTTCTACATTGCATTATATGATGTAGAGAACGATTTACTTACTCTCCCATTTTTAGCAGATGAAAAGGATGAGGATACTTCTTTTCCTGCAGAGCAGACAATTACGGGATATGTCATTAAAACCGGAAAACCGCTCTTAGCCACGAAAAAAGATATTGAAGATTTAACAGAAGCCGGAAAAATAACTATAGCCGGCACATTAGCTGAGGTCTGGCTGGGAGTTCCTCTAAAAATAGAAGAAAAAACAATTGGAGTTATTGCTGTTCAAAGTTATACTGATAAAAATCTTTATTCTAAAAAGGATCTGGAATTATTTGAATTCGTTTCAAGAGAGATTGCAGTAGCTATCGAGCGTCAGCGTGCAATGGAAAATCTCAGGAAAACAAATTCAGAATTGATAAGTTTAAAAACAACTCTTGAAAAGAGAGTTCGCTATTCAGTAAAAGAATTAAGACAAAAAGACCATATTCTCATTCAGCAATCACGCCAGGCAGCAATGGGTGAAATGATCGGCAACATCGCTCACCAATGGCGTCAACCGCTTACAGCAGTGGGAGCAATTGTTCAATCTTATGAGGATGCTTATGAGGATGGAATGTTGGATATGGAATACATAGATAAACACACTGACCTGATAATGGATATTCTCACCGAGATGTCCAGAACCATAGATGATTTCCGTTATTTCTTCAAACCAAATAAAATGAAATCCAAATTTGATATTAAAAACACTATACTGAAAACATTGAAATTCCTGGAAAGCAGTTTTAAGTTTAATAACATTAATTTAACATTGGATTTGGCAGAAGATTGTGAGCTTGAAGGGTTTCCAAATGAATATTCGCAAGTTATTCTTGTAATCCTTACGAATGCAAAAGATGCACTTCTGGAACGTGAAATAAAAGATAAGAAAATTGAAATTTCATTAAGAAAATATAAGAACAAAACCATTCTAAGGATTACAGATAATGCCGGAGGAATTAAAAAAGACATATTACCAAAAGTTTTTGATCCGTATTTTACCACCAAAGAACAGGGCAAAGGAACCGGTGTCGGTTTGTATATGTCAAAAACCATTGTAGAAACCAATATGAGTGGTAAATTGACGTGTAAAAATGTTGCCGGTGGAGTAGAATTTAAAGTTGTTATTTAGCGGGTTGTCCGGCTTCATTGCATTACACCGTGACAGGCGAGGTGCGTGGTGCGAGATTCGAGTTGCGAGTTGCGAGTTGCGGTTTGCTGGTTTATAATCTCTTTAAACTCATCCTGCTGCCTGCATCGCCGAAGCTGGCGTAGGCGGTTCCTTCTCTTTAAAAAAAGAGAAGGAACATAAGAAAAATTGAAAGAAAAAAAACAGGAAGCCATCCCTCTCTTATGCTGAAGAGAGGGACCGACCTGTCGGGGCGTAGCCTTGGCGAAGACTGAGGGTGAGTTAGAAAATATTGTATCCGGCAGTTGCCGGATGGGAACAAGAAGAATCCGAAAGTGGAGATCAAATTATCTAAGGTTGACGAAAAAGTAATAATATAGATTTCTGATAATGGTGGTGGAATACCTTTTAATATCATCAATAAAATCTTTGAACCTGATTTTATTAATAAAGAAAAAGATTATGGATTTGGTCTTTTTGTTGCCAAAAATATTATCGAAAAAAAAATGAACGCCAAGTTTTCTGTAAGAAATACAAAAGAGGAAGCAGAATTTAGAATTGAGGTCTAAAATATGGAAAAATATGAAATATCAGTTTTATATGTAGAAGATGAAGAGATCATCAGGGATTCCTTAAGTTCAATCATAAATAATATTGTTGTTGATTTCTATTCAGCAGTAGATGGTATGGAAGGATTGGAACTATATAAAAAATATAAACCGGACCTGGTGGTTACTGATATCAAAATGCCCATTATGGGCGGACTTGAGATGATTGAAAAAATCAAGGAAATCGATAAACATGTTAATATTGTCATCACTTCTGCTCACAGCGAATCGGAATTTTTCATGAGAGCTATCGATCTGGGAGTTGATAGTTTCATATTAAAACCTGTAAGAAGAAAAAAACTGAGTGCTTTAATCCGTAAATATGGCGAAACAAAAACTTTGAGTAAAAAACTTAAAGCTGAAGAATTGGAAAGAAAGAAAACAGAAGAGGCGCTTACCGATAGTGAAGAAAGATTTCGTGCGATCAGCACTTCTGCTAACGATGCCATCATTATGATGAATAAAGCAGAAAATATCATTTATTGGAATAAAGCTGCAGAAACCATCTTTGAATATCGAAGTGATGAAGTTATCGGAAAAAATCTGGGTAATACAATAATTTCTTCCCCTTCGAGAACTATTTTTGATAGGAATCTTAAACATTTTCTGGAAAAAGGTGAAGAGGATGCTACTGCTGGCAGAACATTGGATTTTACAGGTTTGAAAAAAAACGGTGCGGAATTTCCCATCGAGTTTTCTCTTTCTTCAGTTGTCATTCAAGGTGAATGGAATATTGTCAGCATCATTCGTGATAGAACCGAATCTAAGATTATGGAAAGCAAACTTCGTAAAAGCGAAGAAAAATACAGAGAGGTCATAAATTTAACGACTCAAGGTTTTGGCATCACATTGCCGGAAAAAGGCTTTATCGAAATCAATAGTTCTCTTTGCAATATCCTTGGATATCCTCGAGATGAGATTCTCGGTAAAACAATTTTTGATTTTGCCACCCTCGATGCTGAAGGTGTTGTACAAAATGAAATCCATCGTGATCTTACAAAAATCAACGATCATTTTGATATAAAATTGCTGAATAAAAAAATGGAAGAAATATACGTAAGCGTTACCAGTTCAGCTTTTTATTATGATGAAGCAGGTGATATCATTGGTAGATTCGCTTTTTATAAAGATATCACTGAACGAAAAAGAGCTGATGAAAAAATAAAAAGATTATACAGTTCTATCATGGCTGAACTCGATATTGCTTCATCTGCCCAGTCTTTGATGCTGCCAAAATGGTTGATGCTGGAAGATAATCTAATTGTCTCATCCAATTATACACCTTCCACTAAAATCGGCGGTGACCTTTTTGATGTTATTAAAATCTCGGATACTCAATATGTAGTTTATATTGGCGATATTTCCGGTCATGGTGTGGAAGCTGCCTTATTGATGACTGCTATAAAATCTACGATAAATATGATAATCGATAGTGAAAAGAATGATATCCAACCTTACCGAGTTATGAATAGACTAAATTCTATTTTGAGCGAGAAACTTCTGTATCGCAATTATATGACTTTACTGCTGGCTTTAGTAGATTTGGAGGACAATACAATTCGTTATTTCAATGCAGGACATCCTCCGGTTATTCAATATGACAAGAAAGATAATAAAGCGACTTTGGCATCTGAAATCGGCTCGATCCCGATGGGTTGGAATCCAGAAATAATTTACATGAAAAATGAGGAAGATATACTTTCTGCCGAAGAAAATAAAATTACATTTTTATATACTGACGGCATATTTGAATGCGAAGATAAAAAAGGCGAACAGCTTGGCTTGGAGGGTTTTGTAGAACTTCTTGGAAAAAATATTTCTGATGATAATCTGGCTGTTATTCCGTATAAGATTAAAACCAAATTAGTTGAAAAAGGGTATGATATCAGTTTGGACGATTTCACCTTAATTGCCTTAAAGAAAAATCTATTAGAACCTGAAAAGACATCGAAAAAACTCTTTTTGATCGGTTCGGTTCTGGTTAATACAAAAAGGATTCGTGCTCAATGTGAAAAAATGATTTTAGAGTGTTTTGATGATATACAATTCGCTGCCAAAATCGAATTAATCATCAATGAACTCTTGAATAATATCATTCTTCATTCACTCAAAGATCAACCCGATGCAACCATTTTGTTCCAAATCGAAATTGACAAAGTTGTTAAATTGACTTTGTGGGATAAAGGTATAAACTGGGTAATTCCAGATAAGAAAAAAACTGAAGAAAATGTTTTTGGAGAAGAATTAACCGGTGTTTTCTTAATATATTCTTTAGCCACAAAAGTACATAGGTCTCGTTATGATGAAATAAACGAAACCACAATCATAATTGAATATGAAAAGAAATAATGCGTAATTTTAAAGGATGGAACTCGTTCCCACGCAGGACAGGCTGAGTAGCGTGGGAACAAGAAATAAAAACAACCTGCGTGGGAACGAGAAAGAAGATTTTTATAAAAGTAGAAAAGGTGGCAATCATGGATTTATTAGATATCTCTGTTTTATATGTGGAAGATGAAAAAATCTCCAGGGATTCAATCACAAAATTTTTAACTTCCAGGGTGAAGAACGTTTATATAGCAGCAGATGGTGAAGAAGGATTGGAAAAATATATTAAGTACAGACCTGATATGGTTTTAGCAGACGTTTTTATGCCCAAAATGAACGGGCTGGAATTAATTGATAAAATTAAGCAAATAGATAACCAGGTAATCACAATCTTCATTTCCGGTTACAGTGAAGCAGAAAATATTCTTAATGCCATTGAAAAGGGTGTAAATGCTTTTCTCATCAAACCGATAAGAAGGAAAAAATTACTTCAGGAAGTAGAAAAATTCGCTAAAATCATCTTATTGGAAAAGAAAATCAAACAAGAAGAAATAGAGCGAAAAAAAGCCGAACAGGCACTTATGGAAAGCGAACATAAATTTCGGGCAATCACAGAATCTGCTTATGATGCAATTGTTATGATAAATAAAAAAAATGAAATAACATATTGGAATTCGGCAGCAGTAGAGATATTTGATTATTCCAAAAAAGATGTTCTGGGAAAAAATCTTTACGAAAAAATAGCTCCAGCCAAATATAAGCAGGACTTTTTTGATGCATTTGAAAAAATCCGTAAAACTAAAGAAAACCATACAAAAGGTAAAACACTGGAGCTGATAGCGAAGAAAAAGGACGGTTCGGAATTTCCATTGGAATTTTCTGTCTCATCCGTTAATATTGAAAATGAATGGCATACAATTGGAATATTAAGGGATATCTCCTTTCGTAAGAATGCAGAACAAAAAATTAAACGACAACATGAAGAATTAGAACAGGAAATTGAAGTTGCATCATCGGTTCAATCTTATATGCTTCCAAATTGGATGGTTAAAGGCGATGAAGTTATTTTCACATCTACCTATGCACCTTCCAGAAAATTGGGAGGAGACCTGCTGGATATTATTCAAATTTCCGATTCCAGGTATGTTGCCTATGTGGCAGATATTTCCGGTCATGGCGTGCAAGCTGCTATTTTGATGACTGCTGTGAAATCAACTATTTCAATGATTATCGAAGCTGCCAAAGAAAAACTTGAATTATCTCTTATCTTAAATAGATTAAATGACATTCTCAGTAAAAGACTTTTTGATATAAATTTTCTGACTATCATTCTCTGCCTGGTTGACCTGAAAAAAAACACAATTACTTATTACAATGCAGGACACCCTCCCATTATTTTATATGATATTCAAAATGGAAAAGCAAAAATTCTTTCTGAAAAGGGTTCGATTCCAATCGGCTGGCACGAAGATTATGCGTTTCCTCCTGAAGAAGGAGATGTTTTTAATATCAATGAAAATATGGTAATTTTTTTATACACAGATGGTATTTTTGAGTGTTATAATAAATCCGGCGAACAACTTGGAATCGATGGTTTTGCGAAATTCATATCCAATAATATTCATAATTTTAATTCGATAATTCTTCCTCAAAAAATCAAAAAGAAACTGATCGATCTGGATTATGATATCAGTTCTGATGACTTCACATTGATGACCATCAGGAAAATTCCTCAGGAAAAAAAGGATGAGATAAAAAGGTCTTTTGTGCTGAAAGCACTTCTTGAAAAAGCCGGTGAAGTTGCCATCAATTGCGAGCAATTTATTTATGAAAAATTTCATGACAGGAAATTCGCTTCGCATATTGAATTGATTGTAGATGAATTTTTGAACAACATAATACGGCACGGTTTGATGAGCAAATCCGATAGTATGATAATGATTCGGTTAGCAGAGGATAATGAACTGGAATTAACAATCTGGGATAAAGGTAAAGACTGGTCTTTACCACCGGTTCGAGAAGACGGCAAATACTTTCCTGATGAAAAACTGTTGGATGAATCGGGAAGAGGATTATTCGTTATTTACACAATTGCATCGGAAGTTACAAAACAGAGATTTGGTGAGATCAACGAGACTGTAATAAAAATCCCTTATAGGAAACAATAAATTCATAAAATATGAAGAAACTGTTATATCTTGATGTTCCTTTTGCAGGCGCAACAGGAGGAGATAAAAATCGGAGCAGATTTATCTGGGAAACCTTGACCAGTAATTTTGATGCTGATCTTCTTCTGATTAACAGACTTGAACATTCTGATGAAAAAATCAATCCACACTCAGGAGATAAAAATCATTTCATTTTAAAAACAAAGAAATGGAACTTTTTCAGTTCCAGAATTATATTCTGTTTTTCCAGATCTGAAATTAAAAGATTTAAAGACATTCTCCAAAATGGAAAATATGAAATCGTGTTTTTCCGTTTTGCTTCCCCCACCAGACTTGCAGCAATTGTTTCAAAAACTTTACCGGATTCAAAGATTATAATCGATATTGATATGCTTTTTTCAAGGTTATCAAAATTATCCTGGAATTTGAATCCAACTTTTAAAAACAGGTATTATCTCGTTGAAAAAATCAAGCAGCAGATTTATGAGAAAAGACTGTTTAATCTGTCCTATTCTTTTCTTTTTACAAATTTTATCGAAAAAGAGATAGTTGAAAATAAATATGTGAAAAAATCTGCAAAAGGCAATTTTGATATCCTTCCAAATGTAATGAAGGAGCAATCTTTGAAGGAAATTCCTGAGAAAGAAAATTGTATTCTTTTTTTTGGAGGATTAAGTTCTGCTGCAAATGAGGATGCTTTCAAATATTTGATTTCAGATATTTATCCTCTTATTTCCCAAAAACTCAGCGATAAGAATATTTTTATAAATATTGTTGGCAGAAATCCAACTCCAATTTACGAATATTTATTAAAGAAAAATGAGATTAAAAACATAAAAATAATCGGGGAAGTTGCTGATGTAAACCTTGAAATTGCCAAAGCATTATTCGTGGTTCTGCCTTTAAGAATCGCATCCGGAACCAGAACCAGGATCCTGGAAGCAGCAAATCTCAAGATCACGGTGATTACGACTTCGATTGGTGCTGAAGGATTCGATTTTTCTGAGAATGAAATTATCATTAGAGATTCTGCTGAGGAACTGGCAGAAGAAATTAATAATCTAATTGATAATCCTGAAAGAGCAGAAAAAATCGGCGAAAATTTTTACAAGAAATGTAAAAAAATATATTTGGATAAAAATGTTGGAAAAGAATTAATTAAGAAAATTAATTCTTAGATTTGAATCATATGAAAAGAATTCATATTTTGTGGATAAATGAGAAAGCAGATTTCACAGGTGGTTGCGAGCAATATGTATTCAATACTGCGAATTTGCTGAAAAAATATAATGTTAAATCATCAATTCTTTATGGTATCTCCGGTTGGACTGACCCTGTTTTTATTCGCAATTTTAAATATGCCTTCCCAATCGTTGATATTCCTTCCCAAATAAAAGATATAAATCCGGATTTAATTTATGTTCATACATTACACGAATCTAAAAAAATGGAGCAACTTATCGCTACCGGAAAACCTGTTATCAGGTTTTTTCATGACCATAAATTATTTTGTCTGCGAGATTATAAATATTATGCAATTGGACATCGCACCTGCAAAAAACAGATCGGTTTAAGATGTTATCTCTGTCTGGGATTTATCAATCGTTCGAATAATTGGATGAGGATTAAATTCTCAAGTTTACATAATCTCAAGAAAGAACAAAATACAAATAAAAAAATTAATGCTTTTGTTGTCGGTTCCCAATATATGGCAGAACATATGATCGAGCACGGTTTCAGCAGAGAAAAAATGAATGTAATTCCGCTCTATACTCAAAAAAGTTCGGTAGAGAATGTTGTTGATCCGGAAAAAAATCTTTTGCTTTTTGCAGGTCAATTAATTCGTGGAAAAGGTCTGGACACATTATTAAAAGCTATGGTCTATTTAGATGAAAAAGTGAAACTAATTATCTGCGGTTCCGGTAGGCAAGAACATTTGTATAGAAAGATGGTAAAACGATTGAAACTGACAAAAAGAGTTCAATTTATAAGTAAAATTTCAAAACGGATGATCAGTGAATATTATCAGAAAGCTGCTGTGGTTGTAATGCCCAGCAGATCACCTGAAACATTTGGATTGGTCGGACTGGAAGCAATGAAAGTAGGAAAACCTGTAATTGCTTCTGATGTAGGTGGAATAAGTGAATGGTTATCACACGAAAAAACAGGTTTATTATTTCCCTCTAACGACAGTAGAGCTTTAGCTGATGCAATCGGAAAACTATTAAATGATAAGAACCTGTTGAAAACAATGGAAAAAAATGCAAAAAGAAGTTTTATAGAAAATTTTCAACCTGATAATCATCTGAAAAAATTGAGAAAACTGTTTGATACAGTTATTGAAAAGGAGCGGAATGACAAATAATTCGTGGGGAAAATTCACAGTTAGAGGTTCAGAAGACGTTGAAAAAAAAATCATGGAAATCATGAAAGAAGTTGCTTTTATAATTGAATCTCAAATCAATCCAAATAACTTCACAGCCTTGATTATGCTGGGAGGTTACGGAAGAGGAGAAGGTGGAGTTGTAATTTTTGATGGAAAAGAATATCCTCATAATAATTTCGATTTTTTATTGATCACAAGAAATCTTAATAAAAAAAAGCAGAATGACTTAAAAAAAAAGATATATCCAAAATTAATACCATTAAATCGTAAGATTAAAACTCAAATTGATTTAGGAATAGTTAATGCATCCAATCTAAAACATACAGCCAACAGAATAATCTGGTATGATATGAGATTCGGTCATAAAACTATTTTGGGTGATGAAAATTTTGTGCCTTCCTTGAGACGCTTTCGTTTGCAGACAATTCCAAAATGGGATGCACGAAATTTATTGGTCAATCGCGGCACTTTAATGATAATCAATGAACTTTTATTGAAAAAGAAAAACCTGGATAATGATGTTCGCAAGCTGATAATAAAGCATATCAACAAAGCAATTATCGGATATGGTGATGCTTTGCTTTTCTTCCTGAATGATTATAACTGGAGTTATGTAGAAAAGCAAAAGCGAATGCAAAACAGAAACGATGTGTCTGAAGATTTTAAAAAGATCTACGATAAGGCAATGGAATTTCGCTTTCAACCAAAATACGAGAACTATATGCGTTACGATTATATAAGATGGATGGAAGAATTGAAATCACATTTTGAATATATCCACAAATACTGTGAAGCTCAACATCTTGGGAAACCGGAAATCGATTGGAATGAATATCCGGAAATTGCTTTTAAACGAGCTTTCTTTGAACGTTCTCCATCTGTTCGAGAATTTTTAAAGAAATTTATAAATATTTTTGAGAATAAAAAATATCAAGGAAAAGGCTCATTATTTTGTAAACTGGGTTTCAAAACTTTAGATTCCTCCGGTGTTTTAGCAATTTTGTTTCCTTTGATAGCCTATAATTTAAAAAATAAGAATTTCATGGATGTAACCAGCAACTTTTTAAACTCCCCATCCACCAGTATTGAAGATTTAAGACGTTCATATATTAAAGCCTGGATGCAATATCGTGATAATGCTTTGCAAGCTTTACTTCATAAGCACAAAATATATTTGGATTCGAGTAGATGAAATGATTTGTTTAACCGGTGATTTACATCATTCAAGTTTGAAAACCGAAAATCAGAAACATTGCCAGATAACTGAAATTCAAGTTGCAAAAAAATATTTGAAATTAATCGAAGAAGCTAATGTTAAGGTTACGTTTTTCATATCAGGAAAATGTTTCAAGGATGAGTGGCAAGATTTGAGACCAATCTGTGAAAGCCCTTTAGTGGAAATAGCAGGACATACTTACAATTGTTTGGAACCGGAAATTCTTCATAGGATTTGGAAGAAACTTGTCAGAAGTTACAATGGTCCTGCCTGGTTTCAGAAAAAAGATGTTTTTAAAACCATGAAGATCATTGAAAAGAAATCTGGCAGAAAAATCCATTGCTGGCGCAATCATATGTTCATGCATGGTCCATTTACAGAAAAGGTTTTATTTGAATGCGGTATAAAAGTCTGTTCTGATGGAGTAAAGAAAGATTCCAATGGTCTTATTTGGCATCCTCAAGGAATATACAATTTTCCTCTGAATATTATTCCAGACCATGAACATCTTTATCATGCGGAAAGAACTCCACAGTGGGTTGAATCCTGGCTGAAACGATACAAATGGTCAGATGATTTCGGTTCCAAATCTTATTATGTGGAAGAATGGGCTGAAATCGTGCTGGAAAGTCTCAAAAAACATGAATCTAAAGGAATCATCTCTAATATGATAATACATCCGATCACGCTTTATCTTTGTGATAAATTTAAAACTTTCGGAAGAATTCTGGAATACATAGCTTCGTGTGAGACTGTGCATATGAGTGATATTTACAAAGCTGAAATGGAAAAAAATAGAAAAGAAGGAAAAGAACTTGAGAGCTAAACTGCTTGTTTCTGTTATCATGCGTTCGAGAAATTCAGATTGGGTTATTGCTCAAGCTATGGGAGCTTTATATTCTCAAACTTTTAAAGATTTTGAATTGATTCTTGTGGATTCCAATTCAAAAGATAGAACTCTGGAAATTATTCAGGAATTTCCTGCAGAATTAATAAAGATAAAAAGTTCGGAATATTATCCGGGAACTATCTTGAATATGGCAATCAAAGAAGCAAAAGGTAAAATTCTTGTATTTCAGAATTCGGATGCCGTTCCCATTAATCAGTATGCTCTTGAAAGATTGATTGCTCCGTTTGAAAACCCGGAGATTCAGGCAACTTTTGCCAGGCAGATTCCTCGACCAGATGCAGCTTTATGGGTGCAACGGGAATATGAAGCCAGTTTCCCCGATACTGATGAAACACCAACCTGGATATCTTTATCTTTACCAATGGCAGCTATGAGAAAATCAGCTTGGGAAGAACATCATTTTTATACGGATGCCTGGGGTTCGGAAGATAGTGAATGGGGACATTGGGCTAAACAAAATGGAAAAAAAATTCAATATGTAAAAGATGCCTTGATTATGCATTCTCACAATTATTCGTTGCGGCAGCTATATGGCAGAAAGTTCATCGAAGGAGAGGCAGATGCATTTATTTATCGAGATAAGTATTCCGCCATAAAAGCCTTTAAACAATTTTTGGGTGCTGTCATAAACGATCTATTTTTTTATTTGAAAAAGAAATGCTTTTTGGGGATTTTTTATATTCCGATCAGAAGGTTTGTTCAATTCTTTTCATTTTACAAAGCTCATAAATTTGGAGAAAAACGAATTAAAACCGGCAATAAAAATCGCAGCAAAGGTCAAAAGGAAGTTCTATCTCGCTATGAATAATAAAGGTAAAATACTACATATTCCCCGAAGATTTGTAAAAGAAGAATGGGGCGGAATTGAAACAGTTATTATCGAAACTTCCAGAGAACTTGTTAAAGCTGATTATGATGTTGAAATCTTCACTTCTCTTGCTCTTTCCAAGAAAAAGAAGGAAACGATTTTCGATATTCCTGTTAGGAGGTTTTCATACTTTTATCCTCGTTTGGGTTTGAAAAGGAACAATAAATTACTTCTTGATAAGCGAGCAGGGAATGTGCTATCATTTACATTTTTTTTCTCTCTCCTTTTCACCAAGAATATTAAAGTATTTCACCTTCATGCCGGCGGAACAATGGCAGGATTTGTTCGACTCGTCTCAAAATTAAGAAAAATTCCTTATGTTACTTCTATTCATGGTGGTTTTATGGATCTACCCCAAAAACAATTAGATGCAATGGTTGCTCCAATGAAAGGCAGTTTGAATTATGGAAAGATACTGGATTATATTATTGGTTCAAAAAAAAATATTCAAGGTGCTGATGCCATCATTTGTGTTGGTGAAAAGGAAAGAGATTTATTAAAAGAAAAATATCCCAACCAGAAAGTAGTGTACATTCCCAACGGAGTAGATATTGAAAAATTTTCCTCTGGAAATGGTGCAGAATTCAGGGAAAAACATCAGATTTCAGAAAATGAGAAACTCCTGCTTTGTGTGAGTGGTTTTTATTCTCAGAAAAATCAGTTGCTTTTGATAGATGCTTTTAAAAAAGTAAAACAGGAAATTCCTGATATGAAACTTGTTCTAATCGGAGTGGTGTACGACCTACAATATTATGAAGAAATTCAAAAGAAAATTTCGGATAAAAATCTGGGAGATTCCGTTATCCTGTTAGCCAATATTGAGTTTGATGACAGCACTCTATTTGATGCTTATTCTGCTTGTGATCTATTTGTTCTGCCCAGCAAATATGAAACGTTTGGAATCGTTATCCTGGAAGCATGGTCAGCTAAAAAACCAGTGATATGCGCCAAAGTTGGTGGATTAGTATCTTTTGTAAAAGATAACGAAAATGGCTGCTTTTTTGATGAAAATTCAGCGGAAGATTTATCTGATAAAATAATGAACATCTTGAAAAATAAAGAGTTATCCAAAAAAATATCGCAAAATGCTTTTAAATCTGTGAGAAATTATTCCTGGCAGCAAATCACAAAAAAACTAATTGAATTATATGAAGAAGTTTCCAAATGAAATATGTTATAATTCGTGATGATGATGTAAATTTTTTCACAAAAATTGAAAATTTAAATAAAGTTTACAGTTTTATTTTTGAAAGAAATATTCCAATCAATTTTGCTATTATACCAAATGTAGATGCATCTGCGAAAACCTTTTCTGATCATTCTTCTGATAATATTTATGAACCATTTATTCCAAAAGAATTTCGGGGACAAGAGAAACAATTTCCCATAAATGAAAACAAAGAATTAATCAAAGATTTGAGGTCATTAAGAAATGCAGAATTTCTTCTTCACGGTTTCACTCATAAAAGTGAAGTTGGAAACTTTGAATTTGAGATAGAAGAGGAAAGTGTAATCAACGAAAAATTAAATAGAGGTTCGAAAATTCTTGAACTTGCGTTTGAAAAGAAATCTAAAACTTTTGTGGCTCCCCAAGATAAATACAGTGAAAAAGCTTTTCTGGCTTTGCAAAAAAGTTTTGATACTTTTTCACTCGGTTGGATTGATAAAGCCAAGATTCCAAAATCATTTCTAATTAAATATTATTTAATGAAACTTCGAAATAATAATTACATTTTCAAAGATAATTTTTTAGTTCTTCAGCATCCGGGCTGTCAATTCTCAAAGTTTAAAGAAATTAAAAAAAGCTCTTTAATATTGGATAAATATCTCTTTTCACATAAAATTGCTGTACTTGTTGTTCACAATTGGGAATTCTTTAACGGAAAAAATCTGAACCAAGAATTATATACAGCTTTTAAGAATCGAATACTCTCCTTATGGGAAAACGAGGATTTCAAATTCATTAATTTTTCCGAACTGAATAAAATAATCTGTAAATAACAGGAAGAAAAATGTACAAAATATTTATCAGTGGAATGGCTTATGACAATGGAAAATCAGGTATTTCCTCCTATCTTAACTGCGTTGTAGAGGAACTGGTAAAATTTAATCAAGTCGAACTACTGCTTCTTAAAATGGATGAATCGATTTTCCCGGTAAAACATCCTAATTTGAAAATTATTACAATTCCAAATTATTTAGCCAAGCCTCTTATTAACTTGACCTGGCACCTGTTTATCCTGCCAATTTTCTGGAGTTTCAAGAAGTACGATTTTATTTTTCTATCCGCAGGTCAGCGTCGTATATTTTGTAGATATCCCAAATTTACAATCGTTGCTTTTCATGATCTTTCTCAGTATCACATTCCGCAGAAATATGATCCAATCAGAATGTTTTATATTAAGAATGTTATCCCAATTTTCGTTAAAAGGGCAAACTCGATTTTTGCAGTCAGTGAAAGCACAAAAAAAGATCTGCTCAAATTCTACCACCTCGATAAGGATAAGGTTTTTGTGAATATGAACAGTTATGATAAGAAAAAATATAATATGGATTATTCAGCTTCTACGGTTTTTCCTCATAATTTAAAGAAAAAATTCTTTCTGTATATCTCCAGAATTGAACATCCCGGGAAAAACCATCTTCGTTTGATTAAAGCTTATGAAAAACTCCCTGAATCCATAAAAAAGGAATACGACCTTGTTTTTGCCGGCAGCATCTGGCTGGGAGGTCGAATCGTTATAGATTACACCAGGAAAATATCTGACAGAGAAAGAATACATTTTTTGGGTTTTGTTAAGGATGAAACTCTGATTGATCTTTATCATTGTTCTTCGCTCTATATTTTTCCATCTTTATTTGAAGGTTTTGGAATTCCTTTAGCTGAAGCAATGGCCTGCGGAACTCCGGTTATCTGCTCGAATTCATCATCATTACCGGAAGTAGGAGGAGATGCTGTACTTACATTCGATCCGGAGGATGTGGATGATATTCATGACTGCATTTTAAAAATGATGTCAGATTCTAATCTCAGGAAAGAAATGATAAAAAAGGGCTTGGAAAGAGCACAGGAATTTGATTGGGCAAAACATGCCAGAAAGATTGTAAGAAAATTTGAGGAATACAAAAAAAAACACATCAGTTCTGTATGAATACACACAAATTCACACTCAACCAATTACTTTTGTTAATTCTTGGTTTTTTACTGCTAATTGGTCGTTCGATTTGGGAATACTTGCTTCCACTAAGACCTGCTGACTACAAAGGTATAATATATTTCCGTGATATTCTGATCCTTTTACCTGCAACTATTCTGATCGGATCTGTATTAATCCGAACTAAATATAACAAATCTTTATCTCGTCTCTTTGATTCTGTTATCATTAAAATAAGAAGGATGAAGAATAAACCGATTGGGATAACAACTATTCTTTCTTTTATTATTTTTGTTGAATGTATTCTTATTTGTATTCTTGTTTTTAAAACGCGAGCTCATATATGGGATGAAGCTAATTATCTCTTCCAAGCTAAGCTGTTTGCTGCGGGCAAATTGTGGGTTAATCCTCCGGTTGTATCCGGAGATTTTTTCAATTTGAGACTCATTGTGCTAACGAGTGAAAAATGGTTTGGCTCCTTTTTCCCCGGTCACAGCCTGATTCTAACTCCTGGAGTGCTCTTAGGGATAAGTTATGCTATTAATCCTATCTTGACAGCCATATTACTCATTGTTACAGTATGGGCAGGTTCCAGACTTTTCAGTAAATCTGTAGGCCTGATTTCAGGTGCATTCATGATTTTGTCACCCTTTGTTCTTTTTCAAGGAGCGAGCTATTTTTCTCATATCTTAACAGCGATTTTTTTTACAATTGCAGTGGTCTGGATATTGAATTGTAATTTATCCGATAGATGGAAACCTTTGGGCATAGGATTATGTTGTGGTATGGTGCTGCTCTGCCGTCCTTTTTCAGCTCTGATTTTAGTAATATTTACATGTTTCTATTGGATTTTACGGGCAAAGCATAACCATCTGAAAATAAAAATTTATAGCTTTTTATCATTAGTGGTAATAGGAATATTACCGTTTATAACATTATTTTTAGGCTATAATTTCTGTTTAACCGGAAATCCATTTGTTACTCCACATCAAATTGCTCTACCAAACGAAACAATCGGCTTGGGTGTTCATACTATAAAAAACACCTTGATCAATCTAACTGGTCTTTCAGTAGATTTACTTGGTATCCCGTTACTTTCATTGCTCCCTTTTTCTGTTTACCTGTTTTCACGCGAAAATAGGTCAAAAGCAATATGTTTATTGACAGTATTTTACATAATAGGATATGGATTGTATAGAAATCATGGATTAAGCTACGGTCCTCGTTTTTATTTTGAACTTTTTCCTTTGATGCTTGCTACTTCGGGACGAGGTTTGATGATTTTACCAAACTATTTATTTCCAAAAAGTAAAAATACAAAAGTTATAATAGTAAAATTTATATTTATTTTTTGGATTACAACTTTGCTGATTTCGATATTAGGTGTTCTTCCATCAAGGTTTTCAATTTTTCATCAAAGAGGAGTTTTATACAACATTGAAAATCTTGTTACACAATCTGTAAAAAAACCGGCTCTTGTTTTGATAAGTAATCCCGATGAGAAGCGCATTTACCCGTATATGGCTGGTTTTCAGCTTAATAATGTGAATCTGGATGGCTCGATTATTTATGCACGCAGCTTGCTAGGTCGAAATAAAGAATTACTTGCATCATATCCTAAACATAATTATTACTTATTAGATGTTAAGAAAAGACTTATTATTCCATATTCACCCTGTTATGAGCTTCCAAGTTGGAATGAGGATAAAGAGATTTTATAGTATACAAACTAATACAATTGAAATTGATTAATTTCGATGTAAATCATAAGATAAAAAAACTTTTTGACAAATAAAACTGCAATATAACAATGGTAGCCGAAGAAATATTTAGCTTTTTCTATTTTACTTGGGGTGTGTTTTAAAGAATTTAATAATTTTCTCGGTATTTCAAAGTTTGAGCCAAATGTGGAAATGTTAGTTTAGTATTATTGTTCTAATCGATGTTTGATGATAATGAAATCTCTTTAACAGCCTTTAGTTTGGAGTGTTTATGCCCGTTGATCATGAGTTAAGAAAAGAAATGATGCATACATACACAGATAAGAAACTGAAGCATAAACAAATTAAATACAGACGGAAAGTCTTATTATGGGAATTTATTGTTAAATTTTCTTATTTTTTAAAACGGTTTTTAGATATAATTCTCTCAATGAGTTTTCTGATAATTTTTTCACCACTTTTTTTAATTACAGCTCTAGCGATTGTAATTGAAAATTATGGCCCGTTTTTCTACAGTCAGGTTAGAGTTGGAAAAGATGGTAAATCTTTTGATTTTTATAAATTTCGTTCAATGTATGTGGGAGCGGAAGATTTTAAAGATCAACTTATGAATGAAAATGAATCTAAAGATGGTGTGATTTTTAAGATAAAGCAAGACCCGAGAATAACAAAGGTGGGTCGTTTTCTTCGTCGCTTCAGCATTGATGAGCTTCCCCAGCTTATTAATGTTCTGAAAGGAGATATGAGTCTTGTCGGTCCGCGACCACCCCTACCGCGAGAAGTTAATGAATATACGCTTGAAGACCGTAAAAGATTGCACACAATTCCCGGCATAACCGGAATCTGGCAAATAAGTGGCAGAAGCGATATCCCATTCAGAGAACAAGTAGAATTGGACAAGCAATATATTGGCAGCCAAAGTGTCTTTAAAGATATAATTATTTTATTAAAGACAATACCTGCCGTTATTACAGGAAAAGGAGCTTATTAAATTTTTCAAAATAATAAATTTAAGAAAAAAATAGGAGGATAAGATGACAATTGAGTTCAAAAAAGATGGAAAAACGGGAATCATCAAGATTATCGGGCGTCTGGATGCAGCCAATGCAAGAGAACTGAAAGAAAAGTTTCAATCTTATTTGGAAGAAGTAATTTTCTTTGTAATGGATTTTTCGGAACTGGAATTCATTGATAGTACCGGACTGGGAGCAATAATCAGTTCATTGAAACACTCTTCTGAATTGAACGGAGATGTTTATATTGCAAATCTTCAACCAAAACCGCGTATGGTATTTAATATTACCAGAGCTTACAAAGTTTTTGAGGTTTTCGATGATGTAGAAGCTGCATTAATCGCTATCAAAGAAATCCAAAATTAATATAAGGTTGGTATTATGAAATGCCTTATTTATTGTTTACCGGAGCAAACTAAATGGTTAAAAGAATACTTCTCTGATGTACAGCCTTATTTTCTCCGAATTCTGAATAAACCACTTCTGGAATATTATATTGATTTCTGCACTCTAATAGGAATTTCAGAAGCCAGAGTTATCATTAACCATTCTAATACAGACTTAGAAAGTTATTTTGGTGATGGTACACAGTGGGGAATTACCCTTTCTTACGGATTGGTGAAACCAGATGATAGTCTGAATAAGATTTTCCTTAAGAATTCCAGTTTCTGTAAAGATTCAGACCTTCTCATTATTTTTGGATATGACTTTCTTCATTACCAAAAAGACAAGAAAACCTATCCGTTTTTATCAAAGATTAATTCGGATCGAAAAATCACAAAAGAAGATTCAGCAATTTATCTTTTGAAAAAGGAAACAAATAAATTCAATATTAATTTGGATAAAATTCCTGAATTTAATAAACCTGGATTTTTCTTTACTCCAGTTAATAGTATTCAATCGTATTATGCTTTGAGTATCAATTTGATCCGTGACCATCAAAGTGATTTTGTGCTACCGGGCTACAGCAATGAAAATGGTGTTTTTCTTGGTAAAAATGTTGTGTATCCCAAATCCGTTGAGACTGAAAAACCTTTAATGCTGGGTGATAATGTTCAGATAAAGTCAGAATGTAAAATTGGTCCGGATACGATTATCGGAAATAACGTGATTGTTGATTTCTCTACTACAATTGTAAAAAGCATAATTTATGATTTATGTTACATTGGAAGCGACCTGGAGATTATAGATAAAATCATTCATAAGAGAAAAGTAATCGATCCTTTCACTGGTGAATTCACCCAGATTGTCGATGATTTTCTTGTTTCCGATATCCAGAAGAATATTATGACGAAGTCTTTCCGACGGTTTGTTCATTCCACCATCGCTCTTTTTCTCTTGATTATTGGAGCAATTCCTTATCTACTTTTCCTGGGTATACAAAGGTTGGGACATTTACGAAAAAGCAGACGATTGTGCTATCTTACTCTTAATGGAGATTCTAAAAAATTGTATTATTGGAGAGTTATAACACCAAATTTTCTTTCTACTTTATTCTTTCGTCTTTCTCTCAATAAATATCCTCTTTATAAAAATGTTCTGAAAAAAGATATTTTTTTAGTTGGAAATCGTATTCTTCCTCAATCCTCCGGTGCATTAATGCACTTAAATAAACTTCCTTCTTATCAACCAGGCGTTTTCGATTATTCTGCTATGGTTTCGGCTAAACCTTCTGAATTCGAAATTGATATTAATGAGCTTTATTACTGTAACAATTACTCTCTAAAATTAGATTTGAAGATTTTTTTCAAAGCTCTTTTCAACCGTTTTTTCTCAATCTGGAGCAGAATTGTGGAGGATGAATCACGTTTTATCGAAAAGTAATTATTTCTTTTTTTATAATTTGTGGAAGGATTAATGAGGATCATCATAAAATTTCTAAAGAGTATGTTAAAGAAAAAATCGCTGGAATGTTATGTCATCAGTCATAAGCCGATTATACTCATAACTTATTGGTTTGATTTTTTGAAAAATCAGAGCGAAATTTTTAAAACAATTCCTCATAATAGAAACGTATATTTTTTATACCAATCTGGTTGGTATAAGGATAAAAGAGATGTTGATAAAATTCAAAAAGAAATTGCAATTTTCAAAAATATTTATCCTAAAACAAAATATATTTTTCTTTGTAATTCAATCGAAGAGAATGAGTTTTTTCTCGAAAATGATTTAACGAGTATATTTTGCAACCAAAATGCTTTTATCGATGAGAAAAGATACAAAATAAAACCAAAAATCAAAAAGAAATATGATGCAATATATCTGGCTCGAATAACACCTTTTAAACGGCATGAGCTGGCAATAAAAGTTAAAAATCTTTTGTTGATCGGTTCATTCACTCAAAATGAAGAAGAACACTATCAGCATATTATGAAGATTCTGCCGGATGCAAAATGGATAGAAAAAGTGTTTTCATTTAGAGTTGCCCAATACATGAATCAGGCGAAAGTAGGATTGTGTTTGTCTGCAATTGAAGGAGCCATGTTTGTCAGTGCGGAATATCTGCTTTCCGGAATTCCGATAGTTTCCACAATAAGTGTCGGTGGTCGAGATGCACTATTTAATTCAAGATTTGTGAAAATTGTGAAAGATAATCCTGAAGCAGTTGCAAACGGTATTGAAGAAATGATCAAGAAAGACATTGATCCTGAATATATTAGAAGTGAAACTATTCAAAGGATGAAAGAACATCGAGAAAAATTCATTAATCTGATTCAGGAAATATATGATAAGGAGATGATAAACAGAAAGTTCAAAGATGATTGGAAAAAAGTGTTTGTTCATAAAATGGGATTAAGGTGTGGAGTTAGCTTTAACACATATAAAAAGAAAATATTAAAGAAAGGATTTATTATTAGAAACTTGAAATTGGATTATTCAGTATGAGTAAAAAGCTTGCTTTGTATACATTTATTGATGCTTTTGGTTGGAAAATATATCAGCATTATGGGTTTCTTGAGAACATCATTATCGATTCCAAGAAATTGCGAACCACATTTGGATTTTCCTCTGCTGCAGATCCATCTATCTTAACCGGAAGATACCCGGACGAACATACCCATTGGTCCAGCTTTTATTATTCTCCAGAAACATCTCCTTTCAAACTATTGCAGTATATATCTTTTTTACCACGTTCTATCTTTGATCGAGGAAGAGTTAGACATTGGATAAGTAAGATATTAGTGAAGTTTTATGGTTATACCGGATATTTTGAAATTTACAGTATGCCTTTAAAACATATTAAATACTTCGATTATTTGGAAAAGAGAGATTATTTTGTACCTGGCGGAATTCTGAAAACAGATACAATTTTTGATTATTGTGTTGAAAATAACATTCCTTATTTTTGCTCTAATTGGAGATTGCCTGAAGAAAAGAACCTGGGAATCGCTAAACAAAAAATAGAAGAAGGTAAAATCGAATTTCTTTATTTGTACTTACCAAAACTTGATGGAGTAATGCATGCTTTTGGAACCGGAAACCCAAAAGTTGAAGAGAAAATTCGTTCATTAGAGAATGAAATATCTGAAGTTTTGAAAACTGCAAACCAGGTTTATGATGATGTCAGCTTTTATGTTTTTTCGGACCATGGAATGACAGATGTTTCCGGAACTGTTGAAATTATATCCAAAATCGAAAATACTAATCTAAAATTTGGCAAAGATTATGTGGCAATGTATGATTCTACGATGGCTCGCTTCTGGTTCTTAAAAGAAGGAGCACGAGAAATAATTGAAAAGGAACTAAAAAAAATCGAACAAGGTTATATTATTCCTGATGAAGAACTGAAAAAGATGCATGTATATTTTTCCGATCATAAGTTTGGTGATTTATTCTTTCTAATGAAACCGGGAATTTTAATCGTACCAAGTTTTATGGGATTGAAAGCGTTGTCCGGAATGCATGGTTATCATCCAAAAGATGAAAATTCATTTGCTTTTATTGGCAGCAATAAGAAAATTCCGACAAATATCAATTCAATTACTGATATTCGTAAAACAATGGAGAACGAGCTGACTTATGGAAAATGAGCAATTTATAGTCGAAGAACCAGGTTTAGGTGCAGAATTTTTAAAATTCGATAGAAGAGTTCTGTTCTTAACTATCAGAAGAAAAATTACCTTGGTTTTTGTTATCTCATTTATAGTAACTTTAGTAGTAGCTGTTTGGGCTAGAGTATCGCTGAAAGGAAAGTTTAGAGCTTCTTGTACATTAATTCGTTTTGAGAAAAATATAACTACAAGATCTGAGGTCCCATACCTTTATCAGGATTTAAATTTAAGTACAGTTTTAAATTCTGTAACAATGCGGGTAAACCTCGAAGCAGTGATAGATAGCCTTAAATTAAATATGACTCCTGAAGAAGTTTTTGGAACTCTTCAAGTTCAAAGAGGGACAAGGACCAATATACTAAATATTGCTTCAATTAATTATGACAGGCAGTTAGCTGTAGATATTGCAATTGCTACTGCTGTCATTTTTATAAAAAATTATAATGAAATCCTGAACTCCGCAACAATAGAAATCTATGATTATTATCTTAATCAAAGAGATATTCTTTTGGAAGAACACAGACAAAGTCAAGATCAGATTGCAGATTTTTTAAAAAATTATAATGTGATTTCCATTGATGAAGAAACTTCACGCAAAAATGGTTTATTAAGAGCTATTGAGGCAAAAGTTCTGGATACAGAATCTATTATGACTTCTTTGAAATCGAAAATTGGAGATATCGATTCCCAGTTGGAGGAGTTATCGGATGATATCATACCCATTTCATGGAGTATTTCTAACACAAAAGAGGGTTTGATAAAAACAAAAATGGACGAATTAAAACTCTTAAAAGAACAATATACAGATGAAAATCCAAAAGTGCTAAAACTAATGAGGGAAATCGAATTTTTAGAAGAAGAGCTGGCAAAAGTAAAAGAAGAAGATAAATTTGTTCCGGATCACATTACTTACGGTGAAGATCCTTACAGGAAACAATTGATAATATTACGGATAGATTGTGAATATGAATTGTCTGCTTCTGCCAAGAAAATGGTGGAATATCAGCAGCAAATCGCAAAAATAAACGAAAGTCTGGAATCTCTTTCAGCAATGGATAAAGATTACTTTCAGCTTCAAAGGAAGGAAGAACTTCTAAGAAATCGTCTCGAATTAACAGAAACAAGGATAATGGATATCAAAGTTGCCATCGAATCGAATGTAAGCGACTTTGATATTCTTGAATGGGCTTTACCTCCCAAATTTCCTGGGGGAGCAAATAGAAGAGTGATTGCAATGACTACCGGCTCTTTCACATTCTTAGGATTACTTATATTTTTCATTTTAAGAGAATTATTGGATTATTCCATGAAATCAGATTATGATTTTACAGAAGTTCTTAAGATAAAATATTTGGGTGAGATTCCGAATAAAGATGCTGTTTCCGAACTTTATTTTAATTCTCAGATTCAAATTTTATTTGGCCAGATATCCCATCAGATTCCAAACAAAAGTCCAAAAATCATAATGTTCGGCAGCGATAAACCGGAAACCGGAAAAAGCTTTCTTATCAAGGAGATGATTGAGTTATTTACTTCTCGCGGGGAAAAAGTTCTCTGGATCGAATCCATTCTGGAAGCTGAAGAAGAAATCGAAGATTATCTGGTTAATGACCTGCTGTATGAAACGAAATCTTTAACTGCAAGAAATGTTAATATTATTACTGAAAATTTACATAAGTGCTATTTTTTGTGTGATGAAGAAGTCTTCCGAAAAGCATTGGATAAAAGTGATATCAAAAGATTGCTTCTCCAGTTATCTTCTTATAATGTAATTATCTGGGAATTATTTGAAGTTCATTATAACTTACAGATTTTTTCGACCATTTCTTCTTATGCAGATCTACTGACATTTGTGGCTCGATTCCAAAGTTCCAGCAGGGATAGTTTAGAAAACGCAATAAAATTTATAAGATCAAATAATGACATAAAGATTGGTGGAATTTTAAATGATGTAAAAACAGCCTTTTTAAAGGTTCAATTCTAAGGTTGTGAAAATGAAAAAAATCCTGATTATTATTTTTTTGGGAATTAGTTTGATGCAATGCTCAAGAAATAAAGTGATAGAGGAAAGCAAAGTTGAAGCAACAAAGCAATATATGGAAGAGATTCATGTTGCTCTTCAAAAGGAAACGGATGTTGTGGCAGAATTAATGGAGCTCCAGCGAGTTGAGTTTGAAGAATATAAAATTGGTTCAGGAAACAGATTTGATGTTTATGTAGAAGAAGAACCGGATTACTTAACTGCAAATTCATTAGTGAAACCGGATGGGACGATCTCTTTAAAACTCGTTGGTGAAGTAAAAATTTCCGGACTTACACTTCCCGAAGCCACTGCACTAATTGAAAAAAAATATTCAAAATACATTTATAATCCAAAAGTATCTATGATACCAAGAGAGCTGAAAAGTGCTAATATTACTATTATGGGAAAAATTGCTAATCCGGGAAATTATGAAATTAAAATTGATATGAGATTGACTGATGCCATTGCTGAAGCCGGTGGATTTGCTACTGCATATTTTCATGGCAACACTGTGGAAGCTGCAGATTTAACTACAGCTTATATGATAAGAAGTAATAGAGTTCTGGCAGTGGATTTGTATGAATTAATCCGTAAAGGAAATATGCTGCACAATATACCTCTTTTAGATGGTGATTACATCTACATCCCCTCATTAATAAATCAGATTGTCTATATTTTAGGTAACATTGCGGGACCTGGTGAAATATATTACAAAGAAAATATGACAGTAATGCAGGTTATTATTTATGCTGGTGGATACAAAGATGTGGTTCCTTCTTCCCAAGTGATAGTATTAAGAGGAGGTTTGAATCATCCTCGTATTTTTAAAATAGATACAAAAGCAATTCTCAGGGGTGATATTCAGGATTTTCCACTTAAAGCAAATGATATTGTTTACCTGCCTTTAGATCCACTTACAAATTTCAATAGGATAGTAAATAAGATATTACCTGCTTTAAGGGCTGTGCAAACAACCTGGATGATGAAGGAATATTATGAAGAAACTATCGAAAAATATTAAGAATCAAGCAGATTTATTGCGACAATTGAAACGTATTTTATTTGAGATATCATAATGTTTATTAACTAATTTATATTTAAGAAAATAAAGATGACAGAGCTATATCTTTCAAATTTAAAATACCTCGTTTTCTTTGCTGCTCTATTCTTGGGAGTTCCCGTAGCATATGTGCTTTCAGTAAGAAATCCGACTGTTGAGAGAATCGTCTTTTTTTTAATGATTTTTTTCACAGCCCAAATGGAAGATATAAATTTTCTCTCTCATGAAACTTATAAGGGCACTTCTTTAGGATTCGAGATTGGAATGGTAGATTTAGTTACATTAGTTATTTTTTTTGTTGTCCTTAATAGAAGAAGAAGGTTCGGTATCAGGTTAATCCCTCCTGGGTCCGTACTTTATTTTTTATATTTCTTATTCAGTTTGTTATCAATGGTAAACGCTCAGAACTACCTGTATTCCGCTTTTGAACTTTGGTCAATGATAAAAATGTATTTCTACTTCTGGGTTATTTACAACTACATAAAAGATTTAAAAGACCTGGATTTCTTAATGAAATCAATTTCATTAGTTATTCTCTTTATCGGTATTTTAGTTTTGAAGCAAAAATATATTGAGGGTCGTTTTCACTGCGTCGGTCCTTTTCCGCATCAGAACTCAATGGTGATGTATCTTATGATTTTTACCTCTATTGTCTTTGCTTATGTTTTGAACAAAAAAAGAAAAATAAATCTACCTTACTGGCTTTTTATATTAGCATTAGGAATTGGTAGCGTTATTTCGAGCTATTCAAGAGCAGGGCAGGCAAGTTTTGTGGTTGCAAGCAGTATTGTTCTGTTTTTCTCCTTTGCCGGAGGTTTATCAGCGAAAAAACTTAGCATATCCTTTGTATTGATGATAGCGGGTATTGCCATGTTGGCTAAAGCAGCTGATTCGATTATTGTCAGGTTTGTAACAGCTCCAACTGCTTCAGCAAATTTACGTATTTTATTAGCTCAGGCAGCAGTGAGAATGGCAGACGACAAAACTTTCGGAGTAGGTTTGAATAATTGGGGAATAAAGGTGAATCCTCCCTATCACTACAGCGACCATATTGAAGGTACTACAGAAGAATCTCTTCATGCTCGCGTTGAAACTATTTATCTTATGATTGCTGCTGAAACCGGATGGTATAATTTGGTGGTTTTTTTACTCTTAATTTTCTATTATTTTTTTAGAAATTTTTATAATTACTACAAATTTCAAAAGACAGATTATCATTATTATACGATTGGATTGATGGGAGGACTTCTGGGAATTTACCTGGAGTCTTCCTTGGAATGGGTATTGAAACAAACGAATAATTTTTATCAATTGATGATGGCTTTTGCTTTAATAGCTGCAATGAGTAAAATCGAAAAGAAATATTCCAAACAAACAGGCAAAACAAGGAGAGTTTCTTATGTACGATAGAAAAGCTAAGGATTTTGAGGAAAAAAGCTACTTAGGTAATATCAATCCTACGATTAAGAAAACTTTGAATCGGGAACAGAAAACTGAAATTCGCAATGTTCTTAAACGGCTTCTTCCACCAGCTTTTGGAAAAGAAATCTTAGATGTGAGATTAACCTTTTGGTTCTTTAAACGCTGGTATTTTGTTTTGATTTTTGGCATCGATCAGCGAAGGAACATCCAGATCACTCCAGACCAGAAAGGTAATAGAGCGATAGTAATGGTTTTCCGTTTAATTATTTATTTTGTAATTGGTATCGGTATGATTGTTACTTTCGTAATATTGCTCTATACGCTCAAGAGTCTATCTGGGGTCGATATTTTGCCAGCAGAACATGTAACAGAATTTATAAGAGGGCTGATTGGGAAATAACTTTAATAATATTATTAACGAGTTGTTTCCTAATAAATATGAAACCTGAAAAACAAAATCTTAAAAAAATAGTTTTAATAAATACAGTTGCCAATTATGTTCTGGTTGTGGCAAAGTTTGTTACCCAGATATTTATTACCAGGTTACTCTTTCTGGGTCTTGGCAAAGCTTCCTACGGTTTCTGGGCATTGATTTGGTCAATATTCGGATATTCACTTCTTCTGGATTTCGGATTTGGTACTTCAGCCAAAAAAATTACAGCAGAAATGTCTGTAACTCATGAATACGAGCTCTACAACCGACAACTCAGCACAATAATTTTCTCTTACTCTGTAATGTCGGTTTTCATAATTATTGCCACCATTATTCTTAAATCCAACTTAGCTTTAGTTTTTAAATTTCCGGAAGGAGCAGATATAGCTTACTATCAAAAGGTTGTCTTATTTTTTGGAATTTTGATAGCTTTCGCTTTTCCCACAGGTGTCTTTAATGAGATTCTCATTGGTTTAAATAAAATCTACATAAGAAATATTGTTAGACTGATTACAATTTTTGTAAACTTTTTGGGAATATTCCTGATTTTTAAGTTTGGTTATGGTCTCTTAATGTTGGCTGTCTATTCCGTTTGTGTTATCTTTTTATCACACTTAGTTTTAGCAATGATTACATTGAAACTTATTCCAAATTTGAAAATCTCTATTAAATATTTTGATTTCAGTTTATTAAAAGAGCTTGTGGGTTTCAGTTTTTTTGCCTACATTGTTATGTTTGCAAATATGATAATCTACAAAACCGATCAAATTATTGTGGGTGCCATGCTTGGTCTTAGTTCAGTAGCAATATATCAGATTGGTTCCAGACTTGCCTGGATATTAGTGCAGTTATCCAATCAATTTCAGGGAAATCTAAGTCCAATTGCTGCTTCTCTTTATAAAGATGGTCAACATGAAAGGTTAGGAGAAATACTTATTAATAGTAATAAATTCATAACCTTTATTACAACAATTTTTTTTATTATTTTAACTTTGTTAGCAAAACCGATTCTCTATATCTGGCTTGAAGTTACAGATCCTGAAATATTAACAATTACTTATCTAATGAACATATCGATGTATTTTCTGATAATCTTTCGAAGCGGATCAGCTAATGTGCTGCTTATGACAGGATCGCATAAATTTCTGGCGGTAGTTGGAACTGCTGAAAGTGTAATAAACATTGGACTCAGTATTGTGTTTATTTTACTTTTCGGTGTTATCGGTGTGGCAATGGGTACTTTAGTACCAAATGTTTTTTTAAGTATTTTCATTATTTTCCCGGCAGCCTGCAGGTTCAGTAGAATTAAAATCTGGCAGTATTTTACAAGTATTTATATTCCGATTGCATTCAACTCGATAATTCCTATTTTGCTAATATTTTTCTTTATTTCAAAGATCTCTATTGAATCCTGGAATTTTTTTAATCTTATAAGTGTTGCTTCATTAGCTGGTATTTCCTATTTAATTACAGGATATTTCATTGTGATGAATCATAATGACAAAAGAATGTTTAAAGAAACAGTTCTGTCATTTAAAAGTTTGAGATTGTAATATGGTAAGATTTTTAATTGAATTTTTGAAGAATCCTTTAATTATTTTTAAGATTATCTATTATAGCATTGTCGTAATATTTTGCAAATTACATGGAATCAAAACCATTGTTTACAACTTGCATTATGATTATTATTTTGATCTTTTCCAATCGACATATAAAGAGATTAGTAATAATAAAAAGATTAAAGTTTTTTTTTCGTATTGGAAACCAAACAAAAGGCTAAAAAGATATTTACTGAAAGAAGTAAGCAGAAAATATCTCATTTCTCATAATATTTCAATCTTTATAAATTTTGATTTATTTATTACTGGGGATATTAACGGACCTGATTTCCCGATTTCATTGCTAAAAACAAAGATAGTTGAAACTTATCATGGCTCCGGAGTGTATCCGCTTTATCCCAAAAAAGAAGTTCTTAATAGATTCGATATTCATTTTTCCATCGGACCACAATTTAATGAATTTATAGACTGGGCTTATAAGGGTAAAAAAAATAAGCCTAAAGTTTATAATGCCGGATATCCAAAACTTGACATACTTCTTAAGAAAGATCCTTTAACTGAGGAATTAAAACGAATATATAAAATCGAAAATCAACCGGTTTTGCTTTATGCACCTCATTGGAATTCATATGGTTCTCTTTTCCTTTTTTATGAGGAATTAATCGAAATGTTAGTTTCGTTTGGATATAAAGTTCTTATCAAACCGCATAATTATATTTATTTTCATTACAAAGAAATGAACTGGGAAGAACGTTTACAAAGATTGGAGGATAAATTTGAAAATGTTATTCTGATTAAAAGACCGAATACTCAGGAACTTTATCCCCTTTCCGACATAATGATAACAGATACCGGTACAACCACAGCTTTGGAATATAGCATTTTGAAAAAACCTGTTTTTGTTTTTAGAAATGATAGTTGGTTTGTTAATGAAATTCATACTGAAGTCGAAAAAGATATTATTGATCTTGCTTTCTGTTTTAGTTCTTTAGAAGAACTGAAAAAATATCTTGACCCTATTATTAATAAAAAAACTAATATTAAAAATGAATTGGATACACAAAAAGAAAAACAAGAAAATCTAATTGCAAAATATCTGTATAACTTGGGAAGTGCAACTGAAAAATCGGTTAAAGCCATTTTAAAAGAATTGGATTTATCATAAAAAACTTATGAAAAATGGAGAAAAAATGAAAACAAATAAGACTTTTTTTAGGATACTTTTTTTAATTCTTTTGTTATATTCATTTATTGGTTGCGCTCGAGTTCATATAATTGAAACAATTCCAAGAGGTGTGCATAAAGCCCGGATTTTAATACGTTCTCAACCGACAAAAGCAAAGATTTATATTGATGATCAATATCTCGGTATTACACCCATTAAAACGGATTTATGGTATGCTCACGATACGTCGATAAACATTAAAGCAGAACCGATGTATCCAAATCAAATTCCGCAAAACATCTATCTCCGAATTCCTCCTATTCCGGATAAAATGACAATTTATATGGATTTTAAACCAAAAATCAGTGCGGATTTGGAAGAGGAAGAAGGAGATATTCCGGACAGAATAATTGTGGAAAAAATACCGATTATTCAAAGAATACCTTATGCTTTTCCCATCATTTATTTCGATTTTGATAAGGATGATTTTAAGGAAGAAGAAAAGTGGAAAGTTCATGAAATAACTGAGATTTTAGATAAAAACAAAACATATATTCTTGCTATTCATGGTTATTGCGATGAGCGTGGCACATACGATTATAATATCGATCTATCCACTCGAAGAGCCAATACAATTTATAATTATCTGGTTAAAACCGGAATTAATCCAAAACAGTTACAAATTTACGCTCACGGAGAAATCCCCAGCTTAACCGATGAAGGTGTTGAATTGGAATTCAGGCATAATCGTATCGTGTATTTTAAACTATATCAACAACCGGAAGAACCTCCGAAACCTGATGAGGAATAATTTTCTTAAGCAAGAAAAATTATTGATAGTTCTTTTTGAATCATATTTATTAGTTTATAAATATTTTAATGGGATAACTGCATAATGCTTAATCATATTGTTTTAATTGGTGATGAAACATCATTACTGAAAAATTTCGAAAAACATTCAAAATCTATTCTGAAATATCGTGAACATAAATTCAGCAATGATAACTTCATTTATTCATTTGATGAGGATACAGTTATCGAAGATATTAATATAATTGCTGATTTATCATCGAATCTTCATAAAGAACTTTGCGGATTATTCTTTCTTTTAGATTATTTTAAGAGAAATAAAATCGCAATTAAAAGTCTATTTTTTCCCTATTTTCCTTACAGCCGCACAAATCATATTCATAAGAATCAAACAGCGAATCTATTTATGATTGTTGAGCATTTGAATTTATATGATATTAAACGGATTTGTTGTTGTGATTCTCATTTTCAAAATCAGGATATCGGATTAAAGGCTGAACTTCATATTATCGAACAGGAAATTATTTTTGCCCAGGAATTCAAAAAAATAATTCATGAAAATACAATTGTAATTGGACCTGATCGAGGAAGTAAAAAACGAGTTGATAAAATTTGTTCACAATTCAGAATCCAAGGATTTTGTTTTGATAAAAAGAGAATAAATCATCAGGAAAAAGTGGTTATCAAGTCAAATGCGGAATTAGATGAAATAATAAAAAAAGCTGGGGAGATTGTTTTAATCGATGATGAAATCTGTTCCGGTAACACCTTAAAAAAGATAACTGAATATGTTTCAGCTACAAATCCGGGTTGTAAGATAAACATTTTTGCCACTCATTCGTTCATGAACAATGTTCCAGATTTTATAAATAATAAAAATATTAAAAACGTTTATACTACAAATTCCATTCATTTAGCATCCAAACTGAAATCCAACAAAATTATTATAAAAGATATTTCCTCAATTATCGCAGGAGAACTTCATGATTAAAGATTTTATAAAAACCGCTCGTCCTTCGCATTATTCCAAAAATATATTTGTTTTTTCAGCATTAATATTTGCTCAAAAGTTTCTGAAATTTGAGAATGTAATTCTTACTTTTTGGGTTTTTTTTTCTTTCTGCCTGGCAGCTAGTGCAGTTTATTTTTTAAATGATATTTTTGATAAAAAAGAGGATTCTCTGCATTTATCGAAGAAACATCGCCCGATTGCTGCTGGCAGAATAACTGGAAATCAAGCCATAATTGCCTATCTATTTCTAATAATTGCATCCTGCTTGGTATCTCTGATTTTAGTAAATAAATATGTTTTTATCATAATTTTAGTTTACCTGGTTTTGAATATATTTTATTCGTGGAAATTGAAGCATGTTGTGCTAATTGATATTTTTATAGTTTCAATAGGTTTTGTTTTAAGAGTTTTATCAGGAGGTTTGGCGATTGGAGTTAATATATCAGAATGGCTGTTGATCTGTGCAATCTTGTTAGCTTTGTTTTTAGCTATTGCCAAAAGGCGGGAAGAGTATATGGCTTATGAAATGGATAAAAACAATTTAACTAGAAAAGTAATTACTAATTATAATGAAACATTATTGAATCAGATGATCGGAATTGTTGCTTCTCTAACAATAATATCCTATTCGCTTTACACAATCTTAAATGAGAATTTTAATCATTTAATTTTTACTGTTCCATTTGTTTTGTATGGAATTTTTAGATATTTATACATTATTTTCAAGGAAAAAGGTGGAGCAAAACCAGAGAAGGAAATGCTACGAGATAAACATATTTTATTTACTTCAATATTATGGTTCGTTGCTGTAATTGTGATAATCGCATTTTTCCAGTAACTTTTTTCATTACAGATTAAATTCAAATATAATCGGAGATAGATATGGTATATCTAATTTTAGCAATCGCAATTATACTCAATGCGTGTGCAAATATTTTGATAAAGATCGGGATGAACAGAATTGGAGTGTTTGAATCATTTAATGCTTTTCATTTGATATTGGCAATGTTCAAAAGTGTGCACGTCCTAATTGGAATTCTATCGTTTGCATTTGCTTTGATTTCTTATAGTTATGTTTTAAACAAAATAAATCTCAGTATTGCTTATCCGCTTATGACAAGCATCGGTTTTATAATAGTAGTTTCTTTTTCTATTTTTTTCTTAAGTGAGAAATTAGTTCCTTTACAGATTTTAGGTCTTTTTTTGATTCTTACCGGAGTCTGGTTAGTAGCCAGTTTTAGGTGATTTTATCTTTATGAATATGGGAGAAAAATAATGAAAAAAGCAAAAGTTGCTATCCTGCGGACAACACCAAAAACAGTGATTGATGATTATGTTAAGTTGTGCAAATTGGCAGGTATAAAAAAAGCATTAGATCCATCTAAAAAAACAATTTTGAAAGATAATATCACCTGGCATTATCTTTATCCCGGTGTAAATACTACTCCCTGGCAATTAGAAGGAACTATTCAAGCTCTCCAAAAAAACGGATTTTCAGACATCGTTGATGTTCATAATAATACGGTTGTTACTAATCCTTTTAAAGGAGAAAAACTCAATAAATATATCCAGGTTTATGAAAAATATAACATTCCAACATTATACAATTTCAGAAAAGATGAGATAGAATGGATAGATTACAAACCAAAACATAAGCTGCTTGCTCTTCATAAAATCTTTCCCGAAGGAATAAAAATCCCAGAATATTTCATCGATAAGAATATCATACATCTTCCCACTGTGAAGACACATTCGTACACAACTTTTACCGGTGCTCTGAAAAATGCTTTTGGCGGTCTATTAAATACAAAGCGGCATTATTCTCATACCTGGATTCATGATACTCTAATTGATCTTCTGGCTATTCAGAAAGAGATTCATTCCGGACTTTTTGCCATAATGGATGGAACAACTGCAGGTTCAGGTCCTGGACCGCGAACTGTTATTCCGCATGAGAAAAATATTATTTTAGCCTCCTCAGATATGGTAGCTATAGATGCTGTTGCTGCCAAAATTATGGGATTTGATCCTATGAAAATTCGCTGTACTGCCAAAGCACACGAACTGGGTTTGGGAACTGCCGATACTAGTCAAATTGAAATTGTCGGTGATGAAGATATTGCCAATGAAAACTGGCATTTTGAAGTTGGAGTAAATTTTGCAACCGGTGCTGGTCGCTTATTGTGGAATTCACCATTAAAGATTTTACAAAAGATGCTGTTTCACACTCCTTTGGTTTATTTGTTTGTTTTTGCCTCTGCTGCCTATCACGATTGGCTCTGGTATCCCATTAAAGGGAAAAGAGTTGTGAATAAATGGATAAAAGAAAATCAATGGGGAAAACTGTTTAAAAGCTATTAATAATGATTAGCGATTTTTTGTGAAGTTCAGCTCAGTGACATTCAAAAATATATTATTTATGTGATTTGATATTTTTTTCTTCGTGTTAATTCGTGGATGAATAGCTTCTTCAATCTTTTTCATATTTCGTCCTAAATTGTTATTGACTTAAAAAGCCGATTTTTTTTTTAAAATCCCTTATCAAAAGCATCGAAATAAAATGGAGGTTAGATGGCTAATACTGAATCTAACTATGGAATGTATCCGGTTGTTCCAATAAGAAATACGATAGTTGTACCAAACACAATTACACCGCTTCTTGTTGGAAGGAAAGCATCTATCAGAGCTGCTGAAAGTGCATTGACCGGCAACAACAAAGTACTTTGCGTAACACAAAAATCAAATGTTGATCTTGATAAAGATCCCAAAGCAAAAGATTTATACAGAATGGGAACATTATGCACAATAATACAGGTTCTTCGGCTTCCTGATGGAAATATGAGATTATTAGTGGAAGGGAATCATCGTGTTAGTATAAACAGATATTATAGAAACAAGGATTATTTATACGCTTATTTTGGGATTTCAAGCATAACAACAGAAAAAACCAAATTAGAAATCGAAGCTTTAGTCCGCTCTTTTAAAAAAGCTTTCATGCAATACATAAATTTGAATAAAGCCATTCCGGAAGAAGCGTTAATGCCTTTGAGCGAAACTGTTAAACCCGCAGATTTTTTCTACTTTGCTTTAGCAAATATTCAATTCGATATTAAGAAGAAACAAATACTGTTTGAAACCAACGATCTTTATGAATCTCTAAAAGAACTTTATCGTATTGTAAATGAAGAAATCCAAATCTTAAAACTGGAGAAGAAGATCGATGGTAGCGTAAAAAGCAGGTTAAACAAACTTCAGAAAGAATACTATCTCACGGAACAATTAAAAGCAATTCATAAAGAGCTTGGCATAACCAAAGAAGATAAAGCTGATTTAATCGATTTTAAGAAAAAAATAAAAGAAACGAACCTGAGTGAAGAAGCCAAGAAGAAAGCAGAGGAAGAACTGGTAAAGTTTGCCAGGCTGAATAGTTTTTCTCCTGAATATTCAGTGGTTCATACTTACCTGAGTTGGATTTTAGATTTGCCCTGGCAAGAACCGATAGCAAAAAGTTTTGATCTGAAAAAAGCTCAACAAATCCTCGATGATGACCACTATGGTTTGGTTAAAGTGAAAGAACGCATCCTGGAATATTTGGCAATTGTGAAACTGGCAAACAAAGTTAAAGGTCAGATTCTTTGTTTTGTAGGACCTCCCGGAGTAGGCAAAACTTCGTTAGGAAAATCTATTGCTCGAGCAATGGATAGAAAATTCGTGCGATTATCGCTGGGCGGTGTTCGCGACGAGGCAGAAATTCGAGGGCATAGACGCACTTATATTGGTGCTCTGCCCGGCGTTATCATTCAAAGTATGAAAAAAGCCGGAACCAGAAATCCGCTTATTATGATGGATGAAATCGATAAAATGAGCATGGATTTTCGCGGTGACCCTGCTTCTGCTTTGCTGGAAGTTTTAGACCCGGAACAAAATAACAGTTTCCGTGACCATTATCTCGATTTTTCGTATGATCTATCTCAAGTAATTTTTATTACCACTGCAAACACATTATCATCCATTCCCCAACCACTTCTCGATAGAATGGAAGTTATTGAACTTCCTGGGTACACTGCTTTTGAAAAAATTGAAATTGCCTGGAAACATCTAATCCCAAAAGTACTAACCGAACATGATGTGAATGATAAAATTAGTTTGAAATACGAAAAATCTTCTATTGAAAAGATCATTAAACTTTACACAAGGGAAGCTGGTGTTCGGAGTTTGGAACGTCAAATTGCCAAAATCCTCAGGAAAGTAGTGAAGAAATTTGTGGAAGGAAAAGCAAAGAATAAAGTCTTAATCAAAAGTTCAGACCTGGAAGAATATCTGGGAATTCCAAAACATCTTTACTCAGAAGTCAACAGAAAAAACGCTGTGGGAGTTGTAACAGGATTGGCTTGGACTGCTTTTGGCGGGGAAACTCTGCAAATTGAAGTTGTTAAATTTAAAGGTGAAGGAAAGCTCAAACGTACAGGTCAATTAGGTGATGTGATGCAGGAATCTGCACAAGCTGCATATAGTTATGCTCGGCTTCATGCTAAAAAATTTGGGATTAATGATGACTTCTATAAAAAAATTGATTTACATTTGCACATTCCCGAAGGTGCAATTCAGAAAGACGGACCCTCTGCAGGAATAACCATTGTTACAGCCATTTTATCTGTCTTATCCGGGAAAAAAGTTAAACACAATTTAGCAATGACCGGAGAAATTACTTTGACCGGTAATGTGTTGCCAATCGGAGGTCTTGCGGAAAAGCTGATTGCCGTGAAAAGAGCAAAAATTACCAATGTGATAATTCCAAAAAAAAACGAACCTAATCTATCTGAAATTCAGAAGGAAATCACAAAAGGATTGAACATCATATTGGTAGATAAAGTAGATGAAGTCCTGGATTTTGCTTTGATTAAGTAACACAATCAATCCTGAAAACAAGACCTTCCGAACGTCTGAGTCTGCGAAATCTTCGGAACGGTCGGGAAATTAGAATCAACCGTTGCGAAGGTTTAACGAGATGAATTCCTCTGAATGTAACCGTTCGCAAGGTTTGATAAATCATAGGAAAAAGTGAATGAACTTCAAGATAAAAAAAGAATATTTCTTAGAAGATGGAACAAAAAGAATTATGGTTCGCATCATTTCTGAGGAATTACTTTATCTTGGTTATTTCTTAGAATCATTTGAAGGCTGGTGCAATTACACCACCATCAAAGATAAAAATAATCTCCTTCAAATCGATGTTTCATCGGATTTTGTGAAGGATTTCTCTAAGTTATTCATTTTTTTAGAAAGTCATGATTTATACTCCCCTATATCAGCAAACTGAAAGATTAATCTTGCTTTAGAAAGAAATAGCAAGAGAAATAATAGATACCTTTCTTTCAGATTCCCACTTTCGTGGGAATGACAGTTCATAATAAATCTATGTTACCAGACAGACTAAATTTAGATATAAAATCCGTGCCCGTTCGTGTTAATTCGTGGCGAAAGATTTATTTGAGTGGACTCAAATCTACAATCCTAACAATTTCAGGATTCCAAATAATTTCAGACAAGCAATTGCGATAGCAAAAGCAAGGATGAATCGAACGAAGCGTTCACCTTTTTTAATGGCTGCTTTCACTCCCAGATAAGCACCAAGAATATTTCCTAAAGATAGAATTAATCCGTACTTCCAGATGATTTTCCCGGAAATTGTGAAAATAATAACCGCAAAAATTGTATAAGACATAATGATGAAAACTTTTACTGCATTTGCCTTTATAAGATTGAATTCTTCAACAAGATTTAAGGAAGCTAAGAAAATGAAACCTACTCCGGCTTGAATAAACCCACCGTAAAATCCAACTAATAAAAATACCAGACATTCAGCCCATTTTGGTAATATACTTGTGAAATTATTTCGTTCTTTATGAGGACGAAACATAAGCAATAAAAGGAATATCAGGATTATTCCCAGAATTTTATCGAACATAGATGAACTGATTTTTACTGCAAAGAAAGAACCGATAATTGCACCGATAATTGCAGAAATTGTTATGTGTATAACAGGCTTTATCTTTAACTGGTTGTGTTTGTGAAACCTGTAAGTTCCGGTTATATTCTGGAAAAGGATCGCAACTCTGTTGGTTGCATTGGCAATTGTTGAAGGAATGCCAGCTAAAATCAAAACCGGCAAAACCAGTATTGAACCACCTCCAGCGAGAGTATTGATAAAGCCGGCTACAATTCCTATAAGAAAAAGAAGAATGAAAAATAGCATCGCAATTCCTTGAGCATTTTCTTAGAGCTACAAGCAAATTGTATTCTATGCCTGTCAAATGATAAATCGAAATATCACATTTAGTTGACACAGAAAAAAGAATTAAAACAATTGAAACGTTATTGGGAGGTGTTATGAAAAATCAAATTTTGATATTATGTTTAATGATAGTGCCGTTTATTCTTTTTGCAGATTTTCAATTTGGCAAGGATCTATTTAATGATGGATTATATGAGGAGGCTGTTGTTGAATTTGAAAAAGTTATCTCAGAATATCCTACTTCAGACGAAGCTCAGAAATCGCTCTTTTTCATAGGAGAATGTTATCTGAAAAAAGATCAGTTCGATAAAGCTGAGATTGCTTTTAAAAGGCTTTGGAACGGTTATCCGCAAAATGCTGAAAAAGATAAAACTCTTTATCAATTAGCTTTAACACAATTCCACCAGGAGAAGTATGATGATACAATAAAAAATCTAAGTTTTCTGATTGTAAATTTCCCGCTTTCTCCTTATTCAGAACAATCTCTGGATTTATTGGTTCAGTGTTATTTCGAACTGGAAGATTACAACCAGGTCATCATTAAAGGAAGGAAACTCATCAAGGATTATGAGCATAATCCTAATGTTCCGGATATTATGCTTTTGATGGCAAAAGCGTATTTTATAATTAATATTCCTGAAGAAGGCAGAAGAACCTTAGAAAAAATCAATGCTGATTATCCCAGTTCTAATGCTCGCTGGAAAGCTTTGGAAGTGGAGATTGACCTGCTGGAAGAAGAAAAGGGAATTGAAGCTGCTGCTGAACAATTAGCAGAAAAACTGCGGGATGATCTGCCCAGACAATTCGAAGAAATCCTGCGTCTTAAACTCGCAAAATATTATCTTGATATGGAAAATCATTATTCTGCTCGTTATGAACTGGAGCAAATGATAGAGAAATTTAACAATTCATATCAGTTGGATTATCTCATTTCGCTTTATACTTTTTCCAGTCTCAAATTAGGTTTTTTCCAGGAAATTCTTGATAATTTTCCAACCTTTAAAAAGGCATTTACTAAAAGCCCATTGAAAGCTGAATATGAGTATTATTTTGCCAAAGCAAATTATTATCTGCGAAATCATGAAATTTCATCAAATACAATAAACAATATTTTATCTTATTCTGATGATGATAAAATTATCTTTGAAAGTAAATTCCTGCAGGCAAATATCTTAGAAAATATTGGCAAATTAAAGGAAGCAATATCATCTTTTCAGGATTTGATTAACACAAAACAAGCAGATAATGAAAAATTATTTTTGAAAATCGGGAACATTTATTTTGATGATTTCCAGAATTATATTGCTGCCAGAAAGTATTATCAGCAAATGGTTTTAACCTATTCATCTCCCAAATATCGTAATCAGGGAATTTATAAAATTGCTCTCTGTTATGAATATCTCGAAAAATATAACGAAGCTCTAACTGAACTGAACCAGATAATTATAGATGATATCAAAGATAAAAAACTAAAAGAAAAAATAATCGAAAAGAGAGAATATCTGAAGAATTTCAAATACAAAAATTATGAAACCGCCTTCACAAAATTGATGAATTCTTTTTATACATATTTGGAAGATGATAATAAAACTGCTTTAAAACAGGATTTGGTGACCATCTTAACCGAAGATTTGAAGGAATTTGAACAAAGTGCTGAATTAATAGATGAAAATCAAAGTCCCGAATTAGCGTATAAAAAAGCAAAAATTTATCTGAAAATTGTGGAAAAATATTTAGCAGAAGATAACGAACGAAAAGCCAGGGAATATTTTGATCAAGTTGAAAATTTGATAATAATTCTGACAATTTATGAAAAAGAAGAATGGATTTGCGAACTGAACCTGGAAAAAAGGCTGCTCATAAATCCTTTATTAACGACGAATCTATTAAGAGACTTGGAGACTTTTGTGATGGATTTTCCGCTTTCAAAAGCTGCTAATAGTATTATCTTAAAGATAGCAGATTATTACCTGGAACTTAAAAATTTTGAAAAAGCAAATAATTTTTACGCTCAATTACAAAATGATGGAACAATCGATATAGAGAATTTTAATAAGGCAAAGATCAGGCTCGCTGAGTATTATTATCAGCAGGATGAAGATGACCTGGCTTTGGAGAATTATAGACTCGCAGAACCTCAAATCAGTGTTGATAGACCGGAAGTGTATTTCCATTTCGCAGTTGTTCTCAATGAAAATGATTTTCAAGAAGAAGCTTTGGAAAAACTTGCTTTCCTGATAAATAATGCTCAGAATTTTTCAGGTTATGATGCAGCTTTGAAATATTTTGCCGGCATCCTCAGAAAAAATGGAGATTTTCAAAATGCCATTAAATACCGGCTTCTTACTCCAATTTCCGAGAGAAATGACGATTTCTATAAATTCTTAGCTGAAGATTATTTAGCCTTGGAAGATAAAGAAAAAGCCAAAGAAACTTTGATGTATATCCTGGATAAAGATGAGATAATTTTAACTAAACTGGCAAATCTGCAATATGAAACCGAAGACCTGGAAATGGCAAAATATTCCTTTGGAGAGCTTAAAAAACTTGATAAAGACAATTTGAGAAATTATCATATTTTAGGTCATATTGCCTTTATTCAAGAGGATTTCCTGGAAGCTGCAATTAATTATAAAAAGATCGTGAGTACGCTTGCAGACAATTATCAGGATTTTGAGAATTTCCCTCTCATTATCAAAGAGAACATTATTTCTTTGTATCGAATCGAGAACCGTCCCAAAGCAGAAAAATTAACAAAAGATTTCAAATCTATCCTGGATGAACAAGCGAAGGATGAGATAAAATTGAGTGAAGGAATTTATTATAGTAATGTTGATCCTAAAAAAGCAAATAAGATTTTTGGGAAGTTACTCAAAAAAGAGGAATTGAATGAAAACACAAGAAGACAAACATATTTCTGGCGTGGAATCTTGAACCTGGAACAAAAAGAAGTTGAACAAGCAAAGTTAGATTTTCATGAAGTTACGAAAACTGAAAACATAAGTTTAAGAAACCAGGCATATCTAAAACTGGGAACAATCAATTTCTCCGGAGAGAATTACCAAGAAGCTCTGAACAATTATTTTTACGTGATCCAAAATGATGAAAGCGGAAAGCTTGCCTTTGATGCAGCCAGGAATTTTGCTTTTGTTTGCAAAACCATCGAAGAATGGCAGAAAGCTGTTTCTGCTTATGAAATTATTCTGGAAAAATGGGGAAGTCAGGCTCTTGAAGCTCAAACCCTTTTTGATATAGCTTTTTGTCATTATAGAGATAAGAAATATAAAAATGCAATTGATATGTTCAGGCAGGCTTTACCGCTTTTGGAAAATAATGAAACAAAAGCAGAAGCTCAGTTTTGGATAGGGAACTCATATTTTGGTTTGGATGAATATGATTTTGCCATTACGGAATATTTGAAACTTACCTACGATTTCCCGGATAATATTCAGTGGACTGCATTGGCAGACCTCAAAGTTGGGGAATCTTATGTGAAGCAGAAAAAATATCAAAAGGCTGCCCAGTTTTTCAGGAAAGTCATTTCAAAATATGGGAAGGATAATAATTGGGGACAACAGGCAACCAGGAGATTGGAAGACCTTGGAATCTCGGATTAGAGTCTATTAAAACATTTTAACTTTCCGAAACTTCTTATGAAATGTCATTCCAACGAAAGTGGGAATCTAAAAAAGTTCGGAAAGTTTCCAGAAGATTTCATCTTAAATGAACTATCAACTTGCTGATAAAGGGGAGTTTAAGTTTTTCCGATTCTAAAATAAAAGAAATTTATGATACAAAATATAATTGTAGTAATCGCTGTTTTGATTGCAGGTTCAATCCTGTTTTCAAAACGGCTGCGAAAATCAAAAACATGGAGAGCCACGGTTACTCCTTTAGCTTCGATAATTGGCAGCGGCTTTCTGGTTGCCGCACCTTTGATGGCAGATAACGTGGGTGATTATGCTATTTTTGTGATGGCTGCCTTGATTGTTCTGGCATATTTTGTGGGTAGTGCAATCCGCTTTAATATCCGTTATCTTGAACCGATTTTAGCTCAAAGAAATAATCAAAGTGTGATTCATACTTTTTCAGAAATTTCTCAGATAACATTGACAGTTGCATATTTTATTTCGGTTGCCTATTATTTGAATCTACTCTCCGCTTTTTTGCTCAATGGAATGGGAATTTCCAGTCACTTCACAGCAGATTGCATCACAACCGGAATTCTTTTACTGATCGGTTTTTTAGGTTGGATACGAGGTCTTGGCATTTTTGAAAACATTGAAAAATATGCTGTTGGAGTTAACTTTGCCATGATCGGTGGTTTATTACTCGGGCTTCTTTATTTCAATTTTAATAATTTTTTAGATGGAGAATGGAGATTATTGACTCACGAGCCAAATATTAATTTGAATACATTTAGAGTATTACTCGGTCTTCTCATTGTTGTTCAGGGATTTGAAACATCACGCTTTCTCGGTGCTGAATATTCTGCTGAACTGCGTATAAAGACGATGAAAAAAGCTCAGATTATTTCCGGAATTATCTACCTGGTTTTTATAGTTTTGGTAACAGAGTTATTTCGCAATTTGCAGGGAACAGCAGGTGTGACCGGTATTATTCAGGTAAGTGGAATTATTGCTCTTATCCTGCCGGTTTGTCTGACTATCTCAGCAGTTGGAAGCCAGTTCAGTGCGGCAATTGCTGATACTGCAGGAGCTGGTGGTCTCATAGGAGAAGTCAGTAGAAAACGAATAAAAATCAAATATGCCTATCCTCTAATCGCTTTAGTTGCGATTGCTATCACCTGGGCAGCAAATGTTTACACAATTATTTGTTATGCATCTCGAGCTTTTGCGCTTTTTTATGCATTCCAATGTTTATTAGCATTCTTTGTAGCATCCCAATCCCCCAAAAATAAACATCGCTTTGTCCGTCTTTTACTTTTTGGATTTCTCTTTATTTTATGTTTGATGGCTGTTATTTTCGGTTTATCATCAGAAGGATAAGAAATAATTATTGACTGATAAGAGACATAAAAATTTTGATTTCAAAGATTTGAAATTCATGTTGTAAACTGAAATAATTAAGATTGGAAATAGGAGTTTGTAAGTGAATACACAGATGTTAAAAAGAAGAAGAGAAAAACTAGCAAAACAATTAAAAAAAGATGAGATACTTTTCGTTTTTGCAGCTTCAGAAGCAAATTACCCTCGTTACTTCCTGCAAGATAATAATTTTCTCTATTTTACCGGATTGCAAATTCCTAATGCTATCCTGGTAATCAAGCAGGTCAAAAACAAAGCTAATTCTATGCTCTTTATTGAGAGGGGAATTCCGGAAATGGAAGTTTGGATTGGCAAGAAAACAGCCAAAGAAGAAGCTAAAAAAATCAGTGGAATCGATAATATTCATTTCTTAGATGAGTTAAATCGAATTATTTCATTAACATTATCTACAGCAAAAAAATGTTTTGTAAATATCGGTATTACAAGCTTGAGTCATCCAATGAACAAACAGCAGATTTTCATAAAAGAATCTAAAGAAAGATTTCCGCAAATCATGTTTGAAAATATTAATGATTTGATTTTGCCTTTAAGAAGCGTTAAAGAAAAATGGGAAATCAAACAAATTCAGAAAGCAATAGATATTACAGGAAAGGGAATTGAACAAATTTATAAAAAAGCCAGAGCTGGAATGATGGAATTCGAGCTTGAAGCAATTTTGAATTATGAAATTACTAAAAGCGGTATAAGACATTTAGGATTCAAATCCATTATTGCTACTGGGAAAAATGCTGCTACTCTTCATTATGAAAGTAATAATTCGAAAATTGGAAAGAATGACCTTATTCTTCTCGATGTTGGTGCTTCCTGCAATAATTACAGTGCAGATATTTCCCGGACTTTTCCTGTTTCAGGAAAATTTACTGATAGGCAAAAAGCTGTTTATGAAGAAGTTTTGAAAATCCAGAAAGCAATAATTAAAATGATAAAACCCGGCATCGGATTTCAGAAACTAAATAAAAAAACTGTTGAATTGATCACAGAATCTTTGAAGCGATTGAATTTGATAAAAGAAGATAAAGAGTACAAAAAATATTATATGCACAGCGTAGGTCATCACCTGGGAATGGATACACACGATATAGGAAAAAGAGATTCAGTACTGCAAGCAGGAAATGTTATAACATTGGAACCGGGGATTTATATTCCTGAAGAAGGTATCGGTGTCCGTATTGAAGATGATATTTTAGTCACAAAGGATGGATACAAAATTCTATCTGGAAATATTCCCAAAGAAATTGAGGAGATAGAACGCGGATGACACGGATGCTACTGATTGTCACAGAAAATAAAAAGACGCATATGAACGCTGATAAAATATGATGAATTATGAAAAAAGCTTATTAGAACTAAAACTTAACAAGTTTTGGAAACTTGTTAAGTTTAAAAAATCAGGGATAATAAATTTATAAAAGAATAACATGTTAGATTTAGAAATTAAGTATTATCCGTGTCATCTGTGTTCAATAAAAAGAGGAAAAGATGAAGACAGCTATATGTCCCGGAACTTTCGATCCGATTACTAATGGTCACATCGATGTCCTTAAAAAAGCATCAAAAGTATTTGATGAAATAATCCTGGCTGTTGCCGGAGATACAGGGAAAAAAACATTTTTCAGTTTGGAAGAAAGATTGGAGCTTTGCAGAAAATCCACTGAACATCTTACCAAAATAAAAGTCGTAAAATTCACTGGATTGGTTGTAGATTTTGCCAGGAAAGTTGGAGCTGTTGCCATGATTCGCGGTCTGCGCGCTGTTTCAGATTTTGAGTATGAATTATCTTTGGCTTTAATGAACAAGAAACTTCATCCTGAAGTTGAAACCGTTTTCTTTGTACCGGATAATAAATTTTTGTATCTAAGTTCAACCATGGTTCGTCAAATTGTGGATTTAGGTGGAAGTATAAAAGACCTGATTCCAAAATGCGTGGAACAAGCTTTAAAGAAGAAATAGAACACGGATGTTACGGATTTGCACGGATAAAATTGACAGGAAAAAATAATGAATAATGAATATCCAACAAGGAATGATGAAGGATGAAGGAAAAAGTCAGTGCTAAATCAGCCTGCCATGTCGTAGTGTAACGAAGATAGGTGAAAGTCTGTGGCAAAAATAGAACGCGGATGACACGGATGCTACTGATTATCACAGATAAGAAATATAACTTTGTGGAGAATTAAATGAAAATCATATTAAATCATAATGCATCAGCGTCAAAAAAATGATGAATAATAATTTGTGAAATTCGTGTAATTCGTGGATAAAAAAAGTCTTTGTGGCAAAAAAAATGATCTGGAAAAAAGGAAAAAGAAACCGGATAAGAGAAATATCCAAAAATATAAGAATAAAGGAGCATCTTGTGAGTAATACTACACCCAAAAAAATCAATGTGAAATTGGACGAAAAAGTTGGTGAAGGAGTTTATGCAAATTTCTTTATGATCACCAATTCACCCTCAGAATTTATTATTGATTTCGGTAGGATTCTACCCGGAATTCCCAGTGCAAAAATTTACAGCAGAATTCTTTCCACTCCCCAGCATGCAAAACAGCTTTTAAAGATTTTAGAGAGAAATGTGGAAAACTTTGAAAAACAACACGGTGAAATTAAAATACCCGGAAAACCGGATGAAAAAGAAATCGGCTTTAAAAACGTGGGACAAAATTCTTGACTGATGGAGTCTTAAAAAACTTTTTGAATTTTCAAAAAAATATATCTTATCTAAGATATTAAGGAGTTTAATCTTATGAAAAATAGAAAGCTTCGGGGTTTAATTATTGCTGTTGTTCTAATCGTGACAGTATATTTTATTGTTCCTCTGATTATTCCCAATCTTCCTGAATTCTGGACTGAAAAGCGGCTAAAGCTGGGATTAGACCTTCAAGGTGGTTCGCAAATCCTTCTGGAAGTTGATTATTCCGAACTGGAAATTTCGGAAAAAGAGAAAGAAGATGCAGTTAAAACCGCTTTAGAGATCATCAGGAATCGTATCGACCAGTTTGGTGTTTCCGAGCCTTCCATCCAGAGAGTCAGCAATAACAGGATTATTATCCAGCTTCCAGGTTTGAAAGATCCTACCAGAGCAAAAGCTCTTATTGGAAAGACTGCTCTGCTGGAATTTAAACTTCTGGCAGAAGCTGATAAAATCAATAATTCTTTAGATAACCTAAACAAATACTTCGATGAGAATATCGAGAACTATCCTGAACTGGAAAAATTCAAAGCACTTGAAGATGAAGTCGCTACTGATATCCTGGAAACAGAGGAAATTGAAACTGATGAGGAAAAAGAAGAAATCGGCAGCACTTTTTCAAACTTGATTTCTCACGATGATATTTTTGGCTATATCGCTTATAAAGATATTGCCTTTTTCAAGGAACTCCTAAAAGATAAAGAATTTTTAAAACACATCCCTTCTGGAATTCAAATCGCAGTTGGTAAAGAAGATAGAAATGATATGTATGCTCCACGCAGAATATTTTTCCTGCATGAAAAACCGGAAATAACCGGTCAATACTTAGAGAAAGCTTCTGTGAAAATTGGTCAGGGTTATTCTCCTAAGGACCAGGGTCCTTATGTCTCACTCACATTTACAAAGGCAGGCTCAAAAAAATTCGCCATAGTTACAGGTCAGAATATAAAAAGGAAGTTGGCGATTGTGCTCGATAATATTGTTTATTCCGATCCTGTTATTCAGGAAAAGATTATGGGCGGCGAGCCCAGTATCACCGGCATTCCCACCATTGAAGACTGTCAGGACCTGGTAATTATATTGAATGCAGGTAAATTGCCTGCACCTGTAAATATCATTGAAGAACGAACTGTGGGACCCACTCTGGGCTCGGATAGTATCAAAGCCGGTATCCTGGCTGCAATCATTGGTATGGCTGTAGTAGTGCTTTTTATGATAATCTATTATGGAATGTCCGGATTGCTGGCTGATATTGCAGTGATAGTTAATATTGGATTTATCCTGGCTGTACTGACTATGTTTGAAGCAACGCTTACAATGCCCGGTATTGCCGGAATGATCTTAACGATTGGTATGGCTGTTGATGCTAATGTGCTGATCTTTGAGAGGATTCGTGAAGAACTGAAATCCGGTAAAACTGTCAGGTCAGCAGTAGATTCCGGGTTCAGCAGAGCACTTATAACGATTCTCGATGCCAATATCACGACTCTGATCACAGCTCTCGTGCTTTACCAGTTTGGAACAGGACCTATCAAAGGATTTGCAGTAACTCTTTCCATCGGAATTGTTGGTTCGATGTTTGCTGCGATTATTTTGATGAAAGGTATTTTTGATGGTTTCATTACAAATGTAAATAGAAAGAAGCTGAGTATCTAAGGGGGATTAATGAGATTTTTTGGTAAAACGAAAATTGATTTTATTGGAAAGCGAAAGCTCGCTTTTGCGATTTCCATCTTTGTAATATTGGTTGGAATAATCTTCCTTATAATGAATGGCGGTCCAAAATACAGCATTGATTTCACCGGTGGGATTTCACTCGAACTGGATATCACTCCAGTTAATGTAGATGGAAAAGCAATCGAAATCCAGGAAATCAGAGATGTGCTGATGGCAAGCGGAATTGAAGATGCTGAAATGCAGGAAATTAAAGGAGCTGATAATCGTAACCTGATATTGATCAAAACCAAAACAGGAGAAAATAAAGCTCAAACAATTCTGGATATTATTAAAAACAACTTTCCCAATAATGTTGACCCTGTAAGTTTCATCAGGCTGCAGGAAGAAGTTGGACCAAAAATCGGTTCAGAGCTTAAGGAAAAGGCTTTGCTGGCAATTTTCTGGGCACTTGTAGGAATTATCCTTTACATCTGGTGGCGATTTGAATTTACTTTTGGTGTGGCTGCTGTTACTGCACTTTTCCACGATATTCTCATTACAGTCGGCATCTTTTCCATTTTCGGCAAGGAAATCAGTTTGTCTATTGTAGCTGCACTGCTGATGATCGTGGGATACTCTTTGAATGATACAATTGTTGTGTTCGACAGGATTCGTGAAGACCTGAAAATCTATAGACGAGAATCTTATGCCAGTGTGATAAATCACAGCATAAACGAAACTCTCAGCAGAACCATTATCACTTCTTTGACTACATTTGTGGTTGTTCTCAGCCTCTATATTTTTGGAGGATCAGTTATTCGCGATTTCGCGTTTGCGATTCTTATCGGAATAATCGTTGGTACTTATTCATCGATTTTCATTGCCAGTCCCATCTTGGTGGAGCATTTTACCAGGAGACAAAAAAGACTGGGTCTGAAAAGAAGATAAACTCATAAACACACAAGAGAAGATTAAAAACCCGAGTCGGGTTGTGCTCAACCCGACTCGGGTTTTTTTTGCTCCTTGAAAAACAGCATCCTGAGAAAAATCAAATGTTGATACTAAACTTTCAGATTTTTTGAGGGTATGCTAATATTTTTAAAAAAAACTTGACAATAATAAATATAAAATTCTGTTTAAAATTGTTTTTTTACACTATCTTAAAAAGGGAGGAGATATGAAAAAAAGTGGTATTTTATTGATTTTAGTTTTTGTATTATTTTCAACTTTATTACTAGGTAACGAGTATGGTAACATGTATGATATTTCTACGACATCTGCTACGATAGGTACAGCATGGGCGAAAGTTGGCGATTATGAAGGATCTACAGTTTCATCTGCAAATATCGTTTATACTGCTGCAGATGATAGATTAACAGTTAACTCAGCAGGTACATATCTTATAAGATATTCTGTAAGTTTTACTGGTTCTGCAATTACCTGGCAAACTGCTGTTGCTGTTGGGGATGGAACTGCTGCTACGAACACAAAATATGGAATTATGGATCGCCATATCGGTGATGCAGCTGATGTAGGGAATGCATCAGGAACTGCATTAGTAAGTATTTCTTCCGGTGAGTATGTATATCTAGTAGCAATAGCTAACGCAGCTTCTTCATCTTTTACAATTGAATATGCTCAGCTTACTATTGTTAAGGCAGAACAATTATCATCACCCTATTATGCAGATATTGCAATGGTAGACCAAACAACTAATTTATCTGACGCAAGTACATATTATCAAATTCAAGGATTTAACACAACGAATGCAGATTTTACAGAAAGTACTAGCGATGGTTGGAATCTTGATGGTGCATATATTAAAGCCTATGGAAGCGATGTTGGTGGCACATACCTGGCTATCGCATCCGTAAGTTTTTCAGGTCAGGATGATGGAGAATATTATTTTGCATTAAGTAAAGATGCGAGTACACCTTTAGCTGGAACCCAATTCGGTAGAGTTATTAATTTTAAAGGAACATTAGACATTGGCAATGCTGTAAGTTGTGGAATAATAACTATTGTTGAGGATGATCAAATAAGTTTAATCGCTGAAGTAACTAATGCCGAAACAGGTAACATGAAAGTTGAAAGAGGGAATCTTACATTGATCAAGCTGAATGGAACTTCCAGTTCAGCTCCTTATGCAGGAATGTATCTCACAAATAATACGGCTTCAAGTACATCAATTAGTAGCGCAGGCTGGAGTAAAGTGTCATATTTTGGTGGTTCTACCCAGCTTAGTGATTGGCAATATCAAAATACTCAAACTTTACATCCAATAAATCTTACTGCGGGAAAATACTTAATGAATTATTGTGCAACTACGACTTTAGAAGGTACTGAATCAGCAAATGTCCAATTTACTAGTTTATTCACTTTACTTGTAAACGGATCTGAAAAAGCTGATATTACCATGGAAAGGTTTCTCGATAAAAAAACTATAGGCAATTATGATTATGGATCTGTTAGCGGTTCTTCAATAATAAGCATAGAAGGAGTAAGTGATGATGTAGAGTTCGCTATAAAAACAAATGACGCTACTAGTTACGATCTTGAAATAAAAGAGTGCAATATTGCTATTGTACGCATCTGGACTAAAGGTGACGGCACCCTCCCAGTCACTCTCTCCTCTTTCACAGCACAATACATAGAAAATACTCCAACTTTATGTTGGACAACTCAATCTGAAACCAGCAATGCAGGTTGGAACATTTATCGTGGAGATACCAACGAAGCACTTTCCAATGAAGAAGCATATCTGCTTAATTTGTCATTAGGTTTAATTCCCGGAGCAGGTTCAACGAGCGAACCCACAGATTACAGCTTTGAGGATGTCTTTCCTGTTTATGCTGGAAACACATATTTCTATTGGTTAGAGAGCGTAGATTATTCGGGAGAATCTGAAATTTATGGACCGATATCTTTAACGATTCCAGAGGACGAATGGCAAAATCCCAATTCACCCGAAATACCCAAACCTTATGGTTTGCATCAGAATTATCCCAATCCCTTTAATCCAAGCACAGAAATAAGTTTTATGATGAAAGAAAACTGTATAGCAGAATTGAGCATTTATAATATCAAAGGTCAGAAGATAAAAATATTATTCACAAACGAATCCATTCCGAGAGATGAGCTGATAATTTCCAT
>JABMPU010000135.1 GCA_013203665.1 Armatimonadota bacterium | reverse complement strand
GCTTTTTACCTGCCCTGTTAAATAAATCGTAGATTTAATGCGAAGAATTATTTAACAGGGTGAATAATTTGTGTTTTGGATTTTGATATTTTATTAGAAATTAGATATTTGTAATTAGTAATTTCACTGGTAAGTTTCATTTTTTAAGTGACTAAAAGAAAGCACTCCTATTATCTTCAATTTCTGCATTTTCTTTCAGTTCCTTATACCATTCGTTCAAATGCTCGTTTTCAGCAGTCGTCTGAGCTTCAGCCATTAATTCTTCTTTTTCAACTTCAAATTTTTCCATATCAGGTTTTTCTCGTTTTTCCACGTAAGCCAGGTAAACTCCATTCTCGTCTTTTATTAATTCTGTAAATTCTTTCTCTTTCATTTCCAAAATTGCTTTGTTCAGTTCTTCAACTTTTCGGATTTTAGGGATAAATTTATCGGTTGTTATTCCTTCACCTTCCACAATTTCCCAACCTTCTTTAGAAGCTTCAGACAGGTAATTCTTCGATTCGAACTTTTCTACAAATTCCTCGGCTTTAAGGGTAACGATCGATAGTTTCTTTCCATTTTCCAAATCTCTTTTGATTTTATTTTTGGCTTCTTCAAACTCTTGAAAATGTTCTCCAATTTTGGAGGAAATTTCTGCTAAAATAAAATCACCATTTTGCAGTTTTATAACTTCTGCAACTTTACCTATTTTATTTTTGAAGGCAAATTTTATTAAGCTCTCTTCGCGACCAATTCCACCAATGTAATTAGCATCTTCTGCAAATTCTCTTGTTTCTTCAACTTGATAAACAAAATCTTCAGCAGCTTTTTCCAATCCTTTTTCCATTGCTTTCTCATATAAATCTGCTGCTTTGATCTCAATATTCTCTTTGGTTTCATCAGATGCTTCTACTTTTAAAAGAATATGAGCTGCTCGTATTTCATCTTCCCCACTCTCTGTTTTCCGTTTATCTATCACTGTGATAATATGCCATCCAAATTGAGTTAAAACAGGTTCGGAAATTCCACCTACATTAGTTGCAAAAGCAACATCTTCAAATTCTCCTACCATTCTTCCGCGCGTAAAATATCCCAAATCTCCACCTTTAGGTGCGGAAGGTCCTTCGGAAAATTCCTGTGCAACAGCAGCAAAATCTTCACCGGAAGTTACTTTCTTATATAAAGAATCGATTTTTGCTTTTTTAAGATTGTTATCAGCATCACTCGGTTGAATCACCATTTTAACAAATTTGTATTTGCAGGCAGGAGGTAACTTGAATTCCTCCTTATTATCTTCATAATATTGTTCTACTTCTTCATCAGTTACTTCAAATTCCTTTATTTTTTTGGGATCGAAGAATATGATTTTTGCATCTGCTTTATTGTTTTTCATAAAATAATCTTCTTCAACTTCAGTTTCTGAAACCTGCACTTCAGATTTGATTTCCTCAAAAAGAAGTTCTCGTGGTAAAGCAGTTCTGATCCTCATTTCATACCAAGCAGCAAAGTTCTCATTTTGCAAGAGAACTTCATTATATTTTTGATAATCAAACAGGCTATCGGTTTGGAAGTCAGGAATTGCTTTGATATCATCGTATGGATCTTGTAATCTTTTTATTATATCCTCGTCTGTCGCCTTAATACGATACCTTTTAATTTCTTTATTGATAAGAATTTCATCAACCAACTGATTCCAGGTTTGGTCATTTATCTCTTTCGCAACTTTGTCGTCGATTTCCTCTTCCGGATTTTGCTGAACACGAGCCGCATAAGCATTCTTTAAATATTGGCTATATTCACTATAATGGATTTTCGTTCCTGCAATTTTTCCAACATAAGGTTTTGGATTGAAAATGCTGGTGATTCCACCAAGAGCCATCATCGCAATAAACACAAAAGCTACAATATAAATGACTATTTTAGCATTTCTTCTCATTCCTTCAAACATCAATTCCCTCCGTGATTTATCATCTTATTCAAATTTGGTGCAATAACTTTAAAATGGTTATTTTATTCAAGTTATTTCTGTTTTTTTTTAAAATGCAATTGTACACCTGAACCATAAAAAGGTTTACAATCAGAGGAACTCTCTCAAATAGACCTTTTCAATATATCTAACTCACCCTACCCTCTCTTGAAAAGAGAGGGAAATAAAAGAAAAAATAAATTTTTTCTTTTTATACCTCTTCTTGCTTTTCTTATGTTCCTTCTCTTCGAAACAACTTTCATATTCTCATCAAAAAGAGAAGGACACGCCTACGCCAGCTTCGGCG
>JABMPU010000134.1 GCA_013203665.1 Armatimonadota bacterium | reverse complement strand
CTCTTTGCAAGAGAAGGGGTTAGGGGATGAGTTGAATAATTGGATTTTCTGATTTTTTCTCATTATTCTCAAAAACACCCAATTATGCAGAATCCATTGGGTCTAATTACTTTAAAAGAACCATCTTCTTAACTTCCTGGTAATCACCTGCTTTCAACCCCCACTATGGGTTTCAAGAACTATTCCAGCAACAGCATCTTCTTCGTTTCGTTGTAGTTACTGCTCTTCATTTTATAGAAATAAATTCCTGAGGAGACAGATTTGTTGCTTCCGTCTTTACCATTCCAAACAACCTGATGTATGCCTGCTTCTAATTTTTCATTTACGAGTGTCTTCACTTTCTGTCCTTTTATATTATAAATCGCCAACTCTGTGTTCTCCGTGCTCTCTGTGGTTGAAAAAGAAATAGTCGTGGATGGATTAAAGGGATTGGGATAATTACCATAAAGAGCTGTGTTGAAGGGAATAACTTGATTTTCTGTATTGGTAAAACTCACAATCAGGGTAACGGGAATAATTATTTGAGGATCTGCAGGATCATTGCTGGAAACCAGAATATCAGCCGTGTATTCACCTTCTTCCAGATCTGTAGCATCATAAGTGATAGAAATATCCATACTTCCACCTGCTGGTATTGTACCTGAACCAGGTTCAATTGGAAGCCATGGAACACCATCATAATATACAACTACATCATCAAAAAACCAGCCGGGATAATTATTCAAGATAGAATCTGTAGTATCAAAATAAAAACGTATCTTAATCTCACTTCCTGTATAATCTGTAAGATCAAGAACTGAGGTGATCCAACCGCCGCTACTACCGGAAGGTGCATTACCCAAACTTCCACGTAAAGGAATCCAGGTAATTCCTCCATCTGTTGTTACATCGACCATGCAGCAATCATATCCGTTTTCAGTGTCATAATTTTCAAAAAACTGGAGTGTAACAGTTGTATCAACAACAGTCAAATCTATAACCGGAGAGATTACTGCTGTACTTATCTGATTACCGGTATTATAAGTTCCTGTTCCTTCCTGTCCACACCACCAGCTATGAGTCGGGGAATTGAAATTTGTTTCTGTCTGATGCCAGAGGTCATCAGGTAAATAGACTTCAATGGTCCAGTTATTGATCCCATTTTCCATATCATCAAAGAAAAGAACTGTTGAATCTCTCAAAGAAGAAATCAATTCCAGATAAATCGGTAAAGTCCGGGAATTATCTTTATTGATTATGTTCTCTGCCCCACTTTTTCTTATTCTTGGAGTTTGAGGATTCTGGAAAATTTGTTCCGGAGTGGTATCTGTAGGAATAAGAGAAAATTCCAGGTTGCTTCCGCCATTATTAAAGATGGTTAGAATATCATTTCCAATTTGACCGGGTGGAACAATGGCGTAAAGTTCAAGTTGAGAAAGCTCGATTTCCGGAGGTATAATACACGCCCCGTTAAGGTTTATTACATGACTAAGAGCAGGATCATTGCTTTCAATAACCAGAGAGCCATTGAAGAGACCCAAACTTGCACATAAGAAGGTTACATCTATCTCAGCAATTTCTCCCCAACCAAGCTCAAACGTTGTTGCTCCTGTATATGCAAACGCCTCTCCAACAACGTAGATAGAGCTGATAATCAAATTTTCATAACCCAGGTTACGAATGCTTACTGTCATTGTTTCCGGATAATTCAAATACTGATATCCGAAATCTATTTCAGTATCTGCCAGCCAGATTTGAGGTTCCGGATCATAAGATAGAAAGGAAAAATAACGAGCCATTAAATCTGCTTTTGTGTTTGAACCTATACCATCTGCCATGGCTCCAAAAACAGTAGATGAACAAAATGTGCGATAAGTTCCTTCATCATAATAAACACCGCGTCCAATACCTTCCTGACAAGTATAATAAAGTGTACCCTGCATAGGAGTCGGATTCAATTCATCGATCATGTAATCCGGGTCTTCATCATAAAGGTAATTAAATACATCGGTTGATGCAAAAGTGTTTCCTGCTCCCACGATTTGATGAATACCGTTTGCAGTTCCATTGTTTATGTAATTTGTTCCAAGATAGCTGAAAAAAGTTGTTGTATGATGGTTATAACCTACATCTGCTCCCTCAATATAAAGAGAACCTCCACCGTTTAAATAATTAATAAGTGTAGTTTGTTGAGTGGTGCCAACGACACCGGGTGGTGTGCTTCCTCAGCCCACGCAATAGATGCCCAGAGTTACGAAAACAACATCGTAAATCGATAAATCCGCTGGTAAAGATGAGACTGTCGAATAACTAAGACCATTTGCCGTTAAAGCCTGTTGAATACCATATTCGCATCCCACATAACCGGCACCTTCAGGATCAAGAAAATCCGAGTTATTGTCATTATCCCAGATTAGAATGGATTGAGCATAAACAAAGACCGGAAAGATTAATAAAACAACTAAAAAAGTGAAACATTTCTTAAGGTTTCTCATTTCATCCTCCAATGATTCTTTTTGATTAAACATCTAATACTTTCAGAATGATTTAAATTGGATTAATCTGAGTCAAGAAATTTATTTTAAAATATTTTCTTCATTATAATATCCACGTGCGATAAACTTATTCAATCTGGTTTTGGAAGCGGTTCCGTATAAGGTTTCGGATTTTTCGCAGCTAAAACACCAAACAACATCACAGCTTTACTTAAAGTTTCCTGCACAGTAAATTCCGTGTGCATCGGGCACTGATCAATACCTATGTAGCGATATAGAAGCGGAGTTTCTTTAAACGGAGGAATCGATTCATACTGTTTTTGGAGCCAGTGTTCTTTATTTCCAATCGGACCATAAACCCAGATACCGGGAACATACTCTTTTATATCATCATTCATAGATTCCAAAACAAGTGGATGAAGAATATGATTTTGACCGAGTCCGGAACACATCACTTTACCCAGAGGATTTGCTCCTAAACAAAAATCAGCAGTAACTTTTATCATATCCAATAACTGCTCATTACCAGTAATCATCCATGCCAATATTATCAGATCTGCTTGTCCCACTGAACCTGTACCGTTTGTAAAAGGAGCCCAGGAATGTTTAAAATGCAAATAACCTTCCTTAAGAAAGAATTTATTCAAAGCCCAGTTCCAGGTATCGGATACATTCTTTTTTAATGAATTTTGAAATTCAATATTTAGCCCGGGAGTATTTTCCGGAATAGATGAATAAGCTGAAACAAACCATAAAACAGCAGGATTCATATAATCTTTTTTCTGTGTTATCAAATCTTCAAATGTTGTAATCACCTCTGCATATTCCTGTTTAAGAGTTACTGCAAGTAGTCGGGCTGCTGCGTAAGCTGCCATTAATTGCTCTTCCAGATTCTTAGGAGGGAAGTTTTTCATTCCACTTTCAAATGCTTTTTGGGCAGCATTAATGTATTTATCACTTTTATCTTTCACTTCTGGAAAAGCTCTTAATTCCAGGCCAAGATGGGCAGCTCCGGCAGCAAAATCAAAACAACTCATCTGAGTAACAGGAAGGATGACATATTCATTAATTTCATTCTCAGTATTAGTTAGCCAGCCATTATTATTCGCATTTTGAGGGTGTTTATTAGATTCAGTTCCGGAAGGAATGCCGCCATCCTGCCATTGATTTTGCAAGTAAAAAGAAAGAAGAAAATCCGCTTCATCCAAAATATCAGGAATACCATTTCCAGATTCAGGAATTATAAACTGCTCATCTATAAAAGCTTCGGGATTAATATCGTAAGCTGTACAAAGAACATTTGCAATCCTGAGATGAGATGGATTACGATCATAATCTCCGGCATCGTGATATCCACCTTTTACAATTCGATATTCCAGATTCCCTTTTTCTTCTCTTTGTCTGAGGAATTGATTAACTCGCTCAAATATGTTATTTGGTAATTTGCTGCAATAACCAAAATGATATTCCGGCATTAATGGAAGTTTGATATGCTTTTTACATTTCGGGCGAGTCCAGAAAGTAAATTTTTCTTCCAGCTCAATTCCACACCGTTGATGATAAAGAGCACGAATGGAAGTAAAAAGCGGTTCAGCCATTACATCATCTGCAACCTGGAAAGAATACGACCTGCCAACTCCCTGAATGCTGATGCAATACACACCTTTTTCCAGAAAACTTAAATCTAAGCTATAAACGTTCTCTCCTGAGAAATCCTGTTGATAAGCACCTTCATTTTTTTGACCTGCAGAATGCCTTAATCCAGGTTTTCCAGAATAAACAATTTTTCCGTTATCAAGATCGATTACTTCATAGGATTGAGGAATAAATCCCAAAGATCCTGCTGTTCCCAACCATTTGCCAAAATAAGCTAAACGGATATTTGCATCTGATAGATAACCAATTTGGTTTACTTTGATCGCTTCACTCAAAATTTCTTTGTATGACCAGGTAAAAGTTACATCAATATCCGTCTCTATCAAACCATGAGATTGGAACGTGTAACTTTTTCCTTCCAGCATGTGCTTTGGTAATTTTATAAAAACTACCGCTTCAAAAGTAATTGGAAAATATGCTTTTGGATCATGACCCATATTGATAATGTTCACATAAAAACCCAGAATATCAAGTCCTTTAAGGGGATGTCCATCTTCGCTCACTGAATAAAATGAAAGCTCTTCTAACTGCTCTGAATGAAAGGGATTTTTCGCTCCGGTATATTGCAGAACAAATCCTACAATATCATCTGTATAAATCCTCAGAAAGCGGTGATGAATAAGCTCATCCTTCTCACCAAGATGTACAATCTTACCAAAACCAAAAGGTTCACAAAACAAAGTATTACAAATGCAAATGTTGAGAAAAAGAATTAAAATAATAAAAGTTAATTTGGATATTTTAATATTGTTCTCCTGAATTTTAGGTTAAATATGGATACTTCAAATCCATTCTAAATCATGAGTTCTAAACCATCATAAGCAAGATCAATCTCAAGTGGATAGGAATCGTTACATATCTTCAAATATCTGCGAGTATCTCTGAGGAGTTTCTCCAATATTTCATCATCGTAAGCATGTTCATTATGGAATAAACATAATCTTTTCACACCTGTTTTAACAGCAAGTTCAACTCCAATGATATTGCTGGAATGACCCCAATCCTTCTTTAAATCCATATTGTGAACCAGAATATATTGAGCGTCAAATATTAAAATGTCGGCATTCCTGAAAAAATCTAAGAAAGGATAATTCTTGCTTTCTGCATTTTTATCATGTTCTGCATCTGTAGAATATACCACTTTTTTTCCATCTTTTTCAAAGCTGTATCCATAAGAAACACCAGGATGATTTTGCTTGATAATTTTTATTTGAAATCCGGCAATATTATATTCATTTTCCGGATTTAGAAGTTTAAATTTGATATTTCCTTTCATCTCTTTGAGAGGAAGCGGAAAATGACGGCTACTCTGTTGAAAAATAAATGCTTGCTCCATATCTTGATGGCAACCATAAATATTAACTGTATTTCCCGGAATGAAAGCAGGTATGAAAAATGGAAATCCCTGAATATGATCCCAATGAAAATGAGAAATAAATAGATGAAAAATCCCGATTTTACCGGATTTTAATACACTGTTTCCAAAATCTCGTAAACCGCTTCCTGCATCACAAATGATGTATTCATTCGGTTCTTTTGAGTTCAAGTCATTATCTTTGATCTCCACACAAGATGTATTGTTTCCAAATGTTCCTCGCTCGGAAAATGTAAGTTTTTCGTTTATAAAATTCTCGATTTCAGAATCATCTTTCAACTTGTATTGCAAGGATTTTTTCAAAGCATTATCTATTTTTTCTTTGATTGTTTTTTCAGTAATAGAACCAGGCAACGAACCACGCGTTCCCCAAAAATGAATATCCATATACATCTCCTTTAAATTCAGATAGTTACAACAAAATAGTGGAGCATAGCGGGCTCGAACCGCTGACCTCATGACTGCCAGTCATGAGGTCGCCACCATCTATCTTATTTTATTTCAATCATTTACATATTTCATTATTTTCTAAAGAGACAGTAGGGGGACAAAATATAGAAGAAAATATCTTCTTTCTTTATAAAAATGATTGAACAAAATTTGATATTTTTGAATCATTTTTCCACCTAAACTAAATTTATTATGTCTTGTCAGCCATTATTTTTTTTACTATTTTAGCAATATTTCTGGCATCATCAATCCCACGATGATGTGTCCCTTCAAGAGGAATGTGCAGAATTCTCAAAGCTTCCTTCATTTCACAATATGGGATTTAAAAGAGTACCCGACCTTCTTGCCTAATTATATTTCTTTCATAACTTTAATCTTTCTTTCTGCTGTCAACATTTTTCATTACTATTCTCCCTCTCTATCTTTACGTCTGTTTTGCTTAAAGATGGAATAATAGAGTATAAGCTTAAGATAAAAAGATTTCAACTTTTATACCAGCAGTGTTTTTTGGATTATGTAGATGAGGTAAATACCTCTCAATGTTATTAATTCTTATTAATCGAGATTTATAATCTTATTAATTTGATATCTAAAAAATATTTTTAAGTTTTTTAGTAAAGAAAAATGAATATATTGGATTTATTGAGATTATTTTTTTAAATAAAATTTGCACTTGACAGAAAAAAGATTATTTTTTCATATACCCCCAGGGGGTATAAGGAGGAAAAATGAATGAGCGTTGCGAACATTGTAATATTAGGCATGCACACCATTCTGAAGAAATGAAAAAAGATTTCAAGAATAGGCTTAACAGGATTGAAGGACAAATTCGCGGAGTTAACCGGATGATAAGTAAAGATGTTTATTGTGATGATGTTTTAAATCAGATTTCTGCGGTTCAATCTGCATTAACCTCTGTTTCTAAATTGCTTTTGGAAGCTCATATGAAAAGCTGTATTGCGGATCAGATCCGGGAAGGAAAAACAGAAGTGATCGACGAAGTTATGATAACTATAAACAAATTAATGAGAAAATAAGAATTCTTATGAAAATTTTATTTCTAATATTACTTTCCTTCAGTTTTTATTTTCTTTCTGCGAATGAAGTTCTTGAACAATTGCTAAACGAAGCTATGGAAGCAAATCCTGAAATTTCTGCCATCGAATATCAAATTAAAGCATTACAGGAAAAAGAGATATTTGTGCAAAAGCTAATGGATCCGATGTTAGCGATTGAATATAGTAATGTCCCTGCAAATAGCTGGCGATTAGATGAGTCTCCGATGTCTGGAATTCAATTTAAACTTATGCAAACAATTCCGTTCCCTGGTAAAAATGATAGAAGAAAAGCGGTCGTGCAATCAGAAGGTCAAATTCAAAAATTTGACCTTGAAGAACTCAAGCTCCAATTGAAAGGAAAGATAAAAAAAGTATATTTTCAATTAGGATATACTAGAGAGTTGAAACAAATTTCGCAAAAACATATTGAACTTCTGGAAGAATTGATCGAAACAATCTTTTTTAAATACGAAACAGGTAATGTTAACCAAGCTGATCTATTAAGAATGACACTTATGAAAGACAAACTTTTAGATGAGCTTGAAGATTTCGAGCAAAAAGAAAAAGAACTCAAAGCAGTTTTAAATTCCGTTCTCAACCGAGATTTAAACACTTTTATAAATACAATTTCTATTGAAAAATACTTATTTATTGAATTCAATTTCAAAGAATTATTGGAGGTTTCCAAACAAAAAAGACCTCTCCTAAAAAAAATAAAAGAATCTTCCAAAATGAAAAGACTGACTTTGGATCAGGTGAAATGGGAAAGGCTGTCGGACATCACTTTATGGACAGGATACCGTTATAGACAAGATACTGATATGATAAAAAATAATGATTTTGTTTCCATAGGATTTTCATTTCCGCTACCTTTCGATTTTAAAGGAAGAACAAAAGCAAAAATAAATAATGTTGAATTTATGGAAAATGCTTCTGAAGAAAATTATCAAAATGTCCTAAATAATATCTCTGAAATGCTTCTTACAACAATTTCCGATTTAGAAAGAACATCAAATAAGATCAATAATTATAATGATAAACTAATTCCAGATGCGGAAAAAATTTTAAGTTCGATTTTATCCTCATATAAAACAGGAAGAGCAAATTTTACAGATCTGTATCAAGCTCAACTCCAGCTTATTCAGTTTGAGAAAATACTCATCAAATCAAAATATCAATATGCAATTTATGAATCAACTATTGAGACTTTGAGCGGTAAAAATATAATGGAGAATTAAAATGAATAATAAATATTTCATAAGACTTAATATAATTCTAATAATATTAACCGTATTATTAGTGGGTTGTACTGCAAAACAGAACAAAAACGTACAGCATAATCATTCAGAAGTAGATTATTATACCTGCTCAATGCATCCTGCCGTTGTTCAGGAAGAACCTGGAGAATGCCCTATTTGCGGAATGGATTTGGTTTTAAAAGAAGTTTCTGATGAAATGAAACCAAAACAAGAAACTTACGATTCTGATAATAAAACCATCAGGATCGATCCTGTGGTCGTGCAAAATATGGGAGTTCGGGTAAATCATGTTCAATATCGAGATATTTCTCACAACGTTCGCACTATTGGTAAAGTTGAATTGGCTGATGACAAAAGTTATTCTGTAAATCTACGTTTTTCCGGCTGGATTGAGAATATCTTTGCGGATAAAGTTGGGCAGAAGGTAATGAAAGGTGATAAATTATTTGAAATTTATTCTCCTGAACTGATTTCAGCACAGGAAGAATATCTTTTGGTTGTGAATACTTACGGAGAAGAAAGCGATCTGGCAAAAGCCGCCCAAAGACGGTTGATTCTTTGGAATATTCCGCAATCTCATTTAGATGAGATTATCGAGCATAATAGTGCCCAGCAAAATGTAATCATCAAGACTCCTCAAACTGGATATGTTCTGCACAAAACTATACAACAGGGTTCGACAGTTAAGGCAGGAAAAGACCTTTATCATATCGGGAATTTAGATAAAATCTGGATTCTTGCAGATATTTACGAATTCGATATATCTTTTGTAAAAGAAGGTCAGGATGTTAAAATTGAATTAACTCATCAACCCGGAAAAATTTGGAAAGGAAATATTTCCTTTATTTATCCAACTTTAAATCCGAAAACCAGAACTCAAAAAATCAGAATTGAGCTAAACAACAAAGAGTTAAATCTAAAACCGGGAATGTTTGCAAATGTCGAGATTGAAGTAGAGAAAATGAAGAATGTGCTCACAACTCCAACAGAAGCAATAATCAATTCCGGGACAAGAAAGGTTGTTTTTATCAGCAAAGGTGATGGCAGATATGAATCACGAGAGATTCAAACCGGTTTAGCTGATGATTCGGAGTTTTATACACAAGTAATTTCCGGTTTGGAAGATGGTGAAATAGTTGTAGTTTCCGGACAATTCCTGTTGGATTCAGAAAGCCAATTACAGGAAGCTGTTCAGAAATTACTCGACGAAAGGCTGCAGAAAAATATCGGTTCAGATGAGCTTGAAGTTCATGAATATTCACCTGAACAAACAACTTATTATACCTGCCCGATGCATCCTAATATTGTTGAGGAAAATCCGGGTGATTGCCCAATATGCAGTATGGATTTAATTGAAAAAGAGAAATAAAATGCATACCCGCGAAAAAATGAGAATTTTATTTCCATACTTTTCATCGTTACCAATCCCCCGAGTGATAATGGGAATTGCTCATTCCGATGCTCTGCCTCGGAATGATGGTTCTGACGCTCCTGCGTCAAATTTAAGAGTAAATTTCAAGAAAAAGATGTTTTGCTTCAACGCTGGAGCATTGGAACAAGTTGCAATTTGTGAGTTTTTAAATGTTAAATAAAATTATAGAATTTTCTGTAAAAAACCGGCTGTTTGTATTGATCTTCACAGCAATTATCATCGGAATTGGATTTTGGGCAATGTTTAACACACCTGTTGATGCGATTCCGGATCTGTCTGATGTTCAGGTAATTATCTTCAGCGAGTTTGCTGGACAGGGACCGCAAGTTGTTGAAGAGCAGGTTACTTATCCACTTACCTCAGCAATGCTTTCCGTTCCTTTTGCAAAAAATGTGCGAGGCTATTCTTTCTTCGGTTTTTCAATGGTGTATGTGATATTTGAAGATGGAACGGATATTTACTGGGCACGCTCAAGAGTTCTGGAATATTTGAATGTTGCTCAGGGAAAATTGCCTAAAGGTGTAAATGTTCAGCTTGGTCCTGATGCAACCGGAGTAGGCTGGGTTTATATGTACACTCTGACCTCTGATAGACATGATCTACAGCAACTGCGTTCAATTCAGGATTGGTATTTAAGGTATGAACTGATGTCCGTTTCCGGTGTTTCGGAAGTTGCTAGTGCCGGAGGTTATGTAAAACAATATCAAGTCGAGGTTGATCCGGAAAAATTACGAGCTTACGGCATCAGTTTGCAAAAAGTCAATATGGCAATTAAACGCTCTAATAATGATGTTGGCGGGAAACTCATCGAAATGGGTGAGACAGAATATATGATACGCAGCAAAGGATATATAACTTCACTTGATGATCTGAAGAAAATCCTGATTGGTATCAATAAAGAATCCAATACTCCAATTTTTCTTTCTCAAGTTGCCAATATCCATATAGGACCGGAGATCAGACGGGGAATTATCGACCTGAATGGTGAAGGAGAAGCTGTCACCGGAATTATTGTGATGCGTTACAGCGAGAATGCAATGGAAGTCATTAAAGGAGTTAAAGAACGGTTGAATGAATTGAAGCAAGGTTTACCGGAAGGAGTAATAATCCATACTTCTTATGATCGTTCCAGCTTGATTCAACGTGCGATTAATACTTTTAAAAATACACTTTTATTACAGATGCTTGCTGTTGCATTAATCTCTATGATCTTTCTCTTGCATTTTCGTTCTGCTTTTGTTGCTATTTTCACTTTGCCGGTTGGAATTCTCATCAGTTTCATTATCATGAAATTGGTTGGAATCTCAGCAAATATAATGAGTCTCGGAGGAATTGCAATTGCTATCGGAGTGATGGTCGATGCTTCGATCGTAATGGTGGAAAATCTTCATAAACAGAGGGAATATTTTCCGGGAACTTCTCATCTGGAACTGGTGTTAAAAGCAGCAAAAGAGGTCGGACCTGCACTGTTCTTCTCGCTTTTGATCGTGACTATCAGTTTTTTACCGGTTTTCACTTTACAGCAGCAGGAAGGAAGATTGTTCACACCACTTGCCTTCACTAAAACTTTTGCTATGGGAGCATCCTCGATCCTGGCAATAACCATAATTCCGGTGTTGATGTTTTTCTTTGTAAAAGGAAAAATACGCCAAGAAAAGAACAATCCGATCAGCAATTTTTTTATAAAAACCTACAAACCAGTTATCAGGTTTGTTCTCCGATTTCCGGTTTTAGTGATAGTGATAGCAATAATAATTTTGATCACAACATTACTTCCCTTTTTCAAACTCGGTTCCGAATTTATGCCACCTTTGAACGAAGGTGATCTGCTTTATATGCCGACAACTCCTCCCGGAATCAGCATCACAAAAGCAAAGGAACTCCTGCAGCAAACAGATAAGATAATCGCTTCCCATCCGCAGGTTGCTCACACTCTGGGAAAGATTGGCAGAGCAAATACTTCGACAGATCCAGCTCCGCTTTCCATGATCGAAACAACAATAATCCTCAAGGATAAAAAAGAATGGCCCAAAGGAAAAACCATTGAGGATATAATCAGGGAATTGGATACAACGGTACAATTTCCCGGACTTACCAATAGCTGGACAATGCCGATAAAGACCAGGATCGATATGCTGGCTACAGGAATAAAAACTCCTGTAGGGATTAAACTTATGGGTGCTGACTTGGAAGAATTATCAAAGATAGGAGAAAAAATTGAAGCACTTTTACGTCCGATGCCGGAAGTATTATCTGCCTATTCAGAGCGGGTTACAGGTGGGAATTTCATCGATATAAATATCGATAGAGAAAAAGCAGCAAGAGAAGGTTTATTGGTAGCTGATATCCAGGATGTGATAAAGAGTGCAATCGGTGGGATGAATATAAGTTGGACTGTCGAAGGTTTGGAAAGATACCCGATAAATGTCCGTTATCCCCGGGAATTAAGAAATAATATTGATAAACTAAAAAGACTGACTATAACCAGTCCGATGGGATATGCTGTTCCTTTGGGACAAGTTGCGGATATCAAAATCACAAAAGGACCACCAATGATAAAAAGCGAAAATGCCAGGAGAACAGCTTGGATTTTCGTGGATCTGAAAACTTCTGATTTAGGAGGTTTTGTAAAAAAGGCAAAAGAGATTATCAACACGAAAATTGAAATCCCGGCAGGAATATCTCTTGTTTGGTCCGGTCAGTTTGAATATATGGAAAGAGCAGCCAAGCGGTTACTAATTGTTGTTCCCATAACCCTTGCTCTCATATTTCTGGTTTTATTCATGAATTTCAGGAATATTACAGAAAGCCTGATAATGATGATCACTATTCCTTTTGCTCTTATAGGCGGTATCTGGCTGATGTATTTTTCAGACTATAATCTTTCAGTTGCTGTTGGTGTTGGTTTTATAGCATTAGCAGGATTGGCTGCAGAAAACGGAGTTGTTCTACTTGTCTATCTGGATGTTGCTTATAACCGTTGGAAAAAGAGTGGGAAATTGAACGATCTTTCCAATCTGAAATCAGCCATAATGGAAGGTTCTGCTGAAAGAGTAAGACCAATCCTGATGACTGTAGCAACCGATGTTATCGGACTCATGCCAATTATGTTCGGAACTTCTACAGGAATTCGTGTGATGAAAAGAATTGCAGCTCCGATGGTGGGAGGGCTCATTTCCTCTGCCATCATGACACTGGTGATCTTGCCGACAATATATTACTTATGGAAAAGACATTTAGTGTTAAAAAAAATAAAAGGAGGTAATCATGATTGATTACGGTTTTTACAAAGAAATGAACGTTTCTTTTGAGGAAATTATTAAACAGCTTCCTGAAAAAGTAAAGAACAAGGGTTCGGGATACTCTCCCAAATAAATATGAGGGAGAAATTTAAAGAAAAGCTGGGGATTGAATTTAGAGAATATATGATTTTGGTATATGTGATACGGAGAGTGCTTACAAGGTTGTGCAATCAGAAGAGAATATAGGACTGATGCTGCCCGTAATATGATCGTTTACGAAAAGGGTGATAAAACAGTAGTGAGTATTATCAAACCTTCTGTGGCAATGTCTGTAATAGAAAATGAAAAACTGGAATCGATTTCACGAGATGTGGAAGAAAGATTGAAACAAGTTTTTGAATCGATTCAATAAATGCAGGATGAATAGTTATAGATTGAGGAGTGTCCTCTCTAAATCAGCCTTTTTGGAGCGGAATATTGAACGAAAGAGTAGTTTAGCCAAAATAAGGAGGAAATTATGTTTTTAATTTGGATAGTAATAATTGCAGTAATAATCTGGGCATTCAAAGACAAATTGAATTTGAATCTCAACCAGGAAAATGCTCTGGAAATTTTGAAAAAGCGTTATGCAAAAGGTGAAATTTCTAAAGATGAATTTGAACGAATGAAAGCGGATTTGAACTAACCGGGAGGTTATCATGTTCACAAAACTCAAGAAATCATGGCAGGAATTCCTGGCTAGATTGACCAGGGAAAATGAAAAGCAATTCGGCACTAAACGTCCGGATTGTTGTGATCTGAACAATCCATCAAATGGAGAAAAAAATAAGGAAGAATGCGATGAAAGTTGAATTCTTCAGTGCAGAATGCAAAATATGTGAAGGAACTTTGAATATTTTAAAGTTCAATTTCCCGGATATAAAAATAGAAGTTCATCGAGCTTCGGAATGAACGGATGGAAGTTATTGTGCTATTGCAGAGCAATATGGAATCCGGGCGGTTCCTTCTCTTATTGTGGATGGTAAGATCGTTCTTGTCGGACTTCCAAATGAGCAGGATATTCAGTCTTTAAGTGGAATACTTAAAAACAAAAATATTCTGGCGAATATTTTTTAAATGCAGTATGTGAAAAAAAAATACGAAAGGTGAGGAAAAAAAATGAAAAAAAGTATTATTGCAATGATAATGGTACTGGTGGTTTTATCAATAAATTTATTTGGAGATAATTCGTTTAATGAAACAATGGACGAGATCACAGTCGAGTACCTGAAAATCAAGGATACTATAGCAAATGACAAAACTGAAAATGTAAATGAAAATGCAAAAATTATTCTGGAATTAGCAAAGAAACTTGATGTTAGCAATGTGACAGAAGAGCATAAAGAACACTTTAAAAATTTACCAAAAAAGATAACTCTGACTACTGAAGAGCTTAGTAAAGCCGAAAACATTACAGAAATGAGATCTGCATTTAATGATCTTTCCAAGCCAATGGCGATGTGGGCAAGCATGATCAAACCTGCCGGGCTTAATGTTGCTTATTGCTCAATGGCTCCGGGGTCATGGCTTCAAACAGGAACAGATATCAGAAATCCCTATTTCGGTGCCAGTATGTTGAAATGCGGTGAAATTGTATCTTTTGGAAATGAGATTACAGAAAAAGAAAAATGCAAATCCAGCTCTAATTGCGAAATGTCTTTCTGTGCTGATAAAATAAAAACAAATGAGCATGTTTGTACTGGAAAATGTGATCATAAAGAAATGATGAGAGATCATAAATGTGAAGAAAACTGTGATCATCATGGAATGGAAAAAAAACATGTTTGTGATGAAAATTGTGATCATTCGTGATGTCATAAACGAATTTAGAATAACTTCACAATTATCTGTAGGGAAAGTGCTATCACCAGAATATATTAAAAAAATAATTGAAAATTAAATTGGAGGAAATTATGAGAATGTCAGCAGAATTTTTCATAGAATTTGTGAATCTTTAGATAAAATAATATAAGATAAGGAACCTAAATGAATCAAACCAATAATACAGAGTTAAAAGTTAAAGGCAGAGAGATGAATGTTTTTGAAAAGTACCTTACATTATGGATTATTCTTTGTATTGGTGTAGGTATTGTACTTGGTAAGTTAGCCCCACAAGTAGCTTCAACGCTGGATAGTTTATCATTTTATCAGGTCTCAATTCCTATTGCAATTTGCTTATTCTTCATGATGTATCCGATAATGGTTAAGATAGATTTTAGAGAGATAATTAAAGCAGGAAAAACTCCCAAACCTGTTATTCTTACTCTAACTATAAATTGGCTCATAAAGCCTTTCACAATGTTTTTTATTGCAACTTTTTTTCTCACACTATTTTTTAAATTGGGATTGATACCTGGAACAGAGACAGTGAAAACCGGTCAGGAAGTGGAATTATATAAAAGTTACATTTCCGGAGCAATTCTTTTGGGAATTGCCCCATGTACAGCTATGGTACTTGTCTGGAGCTGGCTTTCCAAAGGTAATATGGGACACACTCTGGTGATGGTAGCGATCAATTCTTTAACGATGTTAGTGTTATATGCTCCGTTGGGTGGTTTTCTGTTAGGTGAAAATGATATGCCCATACCCTGGCAAACCATCTTATTATCTGTGCTTATATATGTTGGATTACCTCTTATTGCTGGTTATTTCACAAGAAAATGGATAATCGCAAAAAAGGGATTGGAGTATTTTGAGAAAACATTCTTACCATATCTCGGGACTGTCTCGATTATTGCTTTGTTAATTACCCTGATTCTGCTTTTCTCTTTTAAAGGTGAAATCATTCTACAAAATCCTTTGACCATTCTCTGGATCGCAATTCCTTTACTCATTCAAACAATATTAATTTTCACGATCGGATATGTCGCAGCGAAATTTCTTAAACTAACCTATGAAAATGCTGCTCCCGCCGCTATGATCGGAGCTTCAAATCATTTTGAAGTAGCCATTGCAACTTCTACAATGCTTTTCGGTCTGTCATCAGGAGCATCACTCGCTACTGTTGTTGGCGTTTTAATTGAAGTACCTTTAATGTTATTTTTAGTTAGAATCTGTTTGAAGACTCAGAATTGGTTTCTGATAAGAAAGTGAAATTCAAAATCATGATTTTTATAAAAAGGAACTATATTTTTTTAATTTTAAGTTCCATCTTCTGCAAAAAATCTGTTTGGAACAAAAATAACTTGCACTATATACCATACTCGGAATATATTGTTCTCGGTATTTAGATAAGGAATGAATTATGGGAAGCTGTTGTTCGGAAAATGAAAAAAGAGAAAATCCCCAAAGACTGGAATTTGGATTTATCGATTGGATTAAAGCATTTATTTCGTGGATATTAGCTTATCGTAAAACGTTTGATATCAAACCCGGGCTATATTTTAACGGAAAAGAGTATGATTTAAATTCGGCATTGTTGGTCACCTGCAACTATCATATGACGGTATTTTTATTGTGGAGAATTCTTAAAAAGAGAAACGTCAGCATCCTGGTGATCGACACAAAAGGGATCAATGTTTGGTGTTCATCAGGAAAAGGACAATTTTCATCGTGTGAAATCATTAAACAACTCGCCAGGTATGATACAAAAGATCTAACTGAAAGTGATAAATTGGAAATTATCCTGCCAAAACTTTCATTGTCAGGTGTCAGGCTTTCCGAGCTAAGAAAAGTTAATATTATTCCAACCATCGGACCAATTTATGCTCAGGATTTACCTAAATATCTGGATGATAAAATAGCAGATTGTGATGATGACTATTATAAATTTAATTTAAGGAACAGACTTTTTACCTTGCTTCCTTCATTTATTCAGTTCACAAAATATATAGCGATAATAACAGCAGTATTGTTTATCCTGCATTTAATCTTTAAGACAGGATTTTGGTGGCAAATATTACCGGTATCTCTTTCTATTCCGATTTTATACATTATTTTATTTCCGATTTTGCCATCTAAAAATTTCAGTTTAAAAGGAATAACTCTATTTGCTTTTCAGACTGTGATATTATCATTTATTTTCGGAAGCAGGCTTGCTGAAGTACCGGGATTCATCATTTCATTTCATCTATTATTTTATTTGGGAACAAATATATTTTTTGGATTGTATTATACGGGGAATAGTGGAGTCAGCAATTATTCTCTGGTAAAAAAAGAGATTGTAACATTTCTTCCGATAACTTTTTTTCTGTATTCAGGAGCTTTAATAATGATAATCTTGCAAGGAGTTTGGGGATGATAAATATTATAAAGAGTAAGTGTACAGGATGTGGAGTCTGCAAAAAAGTATGTCCGCAGGGAGTGATAGAAATCAGAGATAAAAAAGCAGAATTAACAGATTATAAATCTTGTATGGAATGCGGAGCATGTTCACTGAATTGTGAATTTGATGCAATTGAAGTAACCAAAGGAACAGGTTGTCTAATTGCAATAATAAAGGAAGATATTCTGAAAATCGCTTCAAAAGGCACTGGCTGTGAGTGCAATGAAGGATGTTGTTGATGGAAATTGAAAAAAAATATAAAAACCTGGCAGCACTATTCAAGCTCCTGGCAAATCCGATACGATTAAAAATTCTGGAGCAATTATCTCAAAACTGTAATTTAGATGATTCACAAAAATGTTGTGTAAATGATATAAAAATATCTGTTGATTTACCGCAGCCTTATATTTCCAAACATCTGAAAATTCTTAAAGAAAGCAAGATTCTTGAATTTGAAAGAGAAGGCAACAAATTACATTATAAGTTTAAAAATGATAACATATTAAGAGATTTGAAGGAGTTTTTGAATAGATTCAGTTGCTGTCGGCAGATTTGATAAGATCAAACTTTTAGATAAGTTATTAGCTCTTTTACGAAGGTGAATTCTATTGAAATAGATGAATGTATTCAAATGAAACTCATATTAAAATGCTCCGTTTATGCGGAGCGTAATAATAGCACTTTAAAATGTATGATTATTTCATTAGTATCATTTTCTTAGTTTGCTCAAAACTACCAGCTTTCAGTTTGTAGAAATAGACACCACTGGAAACTGATTTAATAGAATCATCTTTCCCATTCCAGACAAATGAATGCTGACCTGCAGAAAGTTGACCGTTGATTAGAGTTTTCACTTTTTGACCTTTTAAATTAAATATTTCCAATACAACTTTTTCCCCGCTGAAGTCTGAAACCTGAAATCTAATTTCTGTAGATGGATTAAAGGGATTGGGGTAATTACAGATAGATTCATTTTTCACGATCGGATCACCTGCAGTTACGATATTTTCCACATCGATCTCAAAATCGTCTATATACATTCCATCCCAAGTGATATAGGTGTCGCTATAAAAACGGAATCGGATCTGTACAAAAGGATTTTCCAGGTAATCATTCAAAGAATACGAAACCTGGGTCCAGGAATTTTGCGAACCCGTGAAGCTGGCAAGTTCATCCCAGTTCATACCAATTGTACTCACTTCCAAATACATATAATCATAATTACTTTCAATTGAATATTTTGTCCAGAAGCTCACTTCTGCATCACTGCAACCGGTCAGATCTACACCTACCAATCCGGCTACGATGTTCAAATTGCTGGTATAATTTCCAACTGAGCTTTCCGTAATGGAATGCGTGGCCGAAAAGGATTGACTCTCAGTGAGTCCCCAACTTCCCTCAAAAGTCCAATAAGGTGCGCCAGATTCAAAATCATCGCCGAAAGGAAGCGCAATTGGCGGCATGGGAATAGCAGTTACGGTGTTGGATGGAATGGACTCTACGCCGCTTGTGGCATAAATTGCTGTTACATAATAGGAATATTCCTGGCCGTTTGTAAGTCCGGTATCTTCATAGGAAAGGTCTGCAACTGTAGCTATCGGTTCTTCTTCTTCATCCCGATAGATATTGTATTCACTTGCTTCCAACACTTCATCCCAGTTAAGCAAAACCATAGAATCACCGGCAACTGCTGTAAGATTTTCCGGAGGTAGCAGCATATTGGCCATGGTTACTACAGACGACAGCGTGCCTTTAGTGAAAGTGGAAAGCATTTCGTAACTATTGACACTGCTGCCATTCAAATCGTTTGGGGTGTGGATGTAAGGACTGTGGTTCTGACTATCTTCAAATGGAAATATTCCCATGAAGCCATGATTGTTGAAGGATGTATGATCACTGTCACCGCCTGTCAGCATTCCGGGTTCGATGAGGAAATCAGGTAAATAAACAGCACAAACCTGTTCATAGAACTCAGCCAGAGGAGTCGCAGATTGAGGAGCGATCATATCGGTATGGATGATGTCTCCTGGATGGAGATAACCAGCCATATCGATATTGAAATAACCCAGAATATCCATGTCTGCATTATCAGCCATTGTGGCATATACCTCGCTGCCATGCAAGCCGTATTCTTCACCGGAAAAAGCGCAGAAAATTATTGTTCTATTGAAATCATACTGGCTGAGAATTCGGGCAATTTCCAAAATTCCGGATACTCCGGATGCATTGTCATCGGCACCGGGTGCAGATCCATAGTATGAATAGCTGTCGTAATGAGCACCCAAGACAACGTATTGATCGGGATAGAGCGTGCCTTCCATTGTTGCGATCACATTTTCGCTTGAATTTGGTCCTCCATATGGAATGTATTGCGTTTCCACGCTAATTCCGTAGCTGTCAAATTTATTATATATCCAATTCTGGGCATCGAGGGAACCCTGCGTGTACCAATTCCTGGTGTCAAAATCCTCCAGAGTTTGCACGGTGTTGTTCAGCTCGGTTTCATCCACATAACCCAGAAGTTCGGTTACGAAAGGATCTTCTTCAAAACGCGAACTTTTCCAAAAATTGTTTGGCTGCGGAAGTTTCGCTTCAATATTGTTGATCCTCACCACTCCATTATGGATGATAGGAACAACTTTATTTCTATCTTCATCCGTTACTTTGATGATCATGAATTCATCTCTGAGTAATAGAATGTCGGCAAATTCATCGATCTGTGATATGTATTCTATATTGCTGCCTTCTTCAAGCCAGAGCAGAAAATAGTATTCTCCTCTTTCCCAGCAAGTTGTGGTGATCAGTTCACAATCGAAAGCTTCCCTTTTTTCAGTGGTTGCAATCAGGAAATCATCATGAATATAATTTACAGTTAGAGCATCCCGAGTAAAATATCCTTTTGCTTCAGTGGCATTTTGAGGTTCGATCAAAACCAGGTCCGCAGCAAAAAGCGGTAAAACAAATACCATTACTACAAAAATCAAAAATGTTTTTCTCATTTTCCCTTCCTTATTTATTCTATACGTTACATTTCTATGCAATTGGCATTCCAAGAAAATTATAAAATTAGCCAAGTAGATCGAGATTCGGTAATTCACAAAAAGATAAAGAAATGGTGATCGATGTAGAAAAATGAAATGTGAGTTTTGCTGCGCTGACAGAGAAAGAACATACTCCTTCTATCCTGATGAACTTGAAAAAAAATCAAAGAATAATTTATTTGACTTCTCTCGTTTATATTTCCTTCCTGTCTCGGGAGATTTTGTGAATCTGTATGATATAATTGAATTTGAAATAAGATCCAGCTCGATAAAAGACTTTCAGCTAATTTCCTGATGAAAAAACTCCTCAATAAACATCCTCATTTTCACCAGGAAGAATTCATACGCGTCTGGAAAATCGCCTGGCCCTTGATCTTTACCAATATGCTGCATGTTCTGGTGGGTCTTGTCGATTTTAAGATGGTGGGATCACTGGGCATCGAATCGATAGCTGCTGTTGGCATGTCTCGCCAAGTTATGATGTTCATCATGATATTGATGATCGCCATAAGTGGCGGATGTTCTGTGCTTGTTGCACATGCTTATGGAGCCGAAGACCAGTCAAGGGTAAGCCGAACGGCGGCCCGTTCAGTAACCTTCATGATATTGGCAACACTATTTGTCATCATGCCGTTGGGTTTGTTCTTTTCCAAAACGATCCTCATTCTGCTGGGTGCGGAACTTCAAATCGTTGCTCTGGGATATTCCTATTTGAGGATATTATTCCTGGGTAGCATTTTTTCCATGTTCAGTTTCGTGGTCACCGGTATTCTGCTGGGTGTGGGAAAAACAAAAGTCTCCTTAAATTTATTGCTGATCACAAATACTCTGAATATTATTTTCAATTACATATTGATTTTCGGAGCTGGTCCGATACCAGCCATGGGTGTGAAAGGTGCAGCATTGGGAACGGTGCTCTCCCGCTTCCTAGGCTCATTTGTCGGTATGTGGATACTATTTTCCAAACGCTTCCACATACAGATTAAATTGAAAGATGCATTAACTTTTGATTTTCCACTACTGAAAAAAATCCTCTACCTCGGTGGACCTAGATCGATGCAGGGAATTGTGCGTAATTTTTCACGATTATTTATTTTTCGGATCATCACTTTGCTGCCGGATTCCACTCGGGCAATTTCTGCCTATAGCGTGGGAATGCAGGTTCGCATGATCTCCAGTTTTGTAGGATTGGCATTTATGAACGCTTCCATGAGCCGTGTGGGACAAAATATAGGAGCCGGCAAACCGGAAATGGCTGAAAAAAGCGGTTGGCTTTCAGCAAGTATGGCTTCCGGGTTGATGACAATAATTGCTGTTATCTTTTTTATATTCCCGGAAGCTATTATGTCGTTCTTCACAGATGATGCAGATGCAATTCGAATGGGTAGAACATTCTTCATGATCGTAGCTGTCAGCGAACCGGTGATGGCACTTGCTTTTGCTCTGGGAGGAGCTTTACGTGGTGGCGGTGATCCGCTTTCACCTTTTATTTATTCCAGCGTATCCGATCTGATTGTGGTTATCGTTTGTGGCTATATAATGGCTATCACGCTAAATCTTGGTTTTGCCGGAATTGCTATTGGGATTGCAGTTAGTTCACTGACCCGGGCCATTCCTTCCACCTGGAAATTCAAACAAGGAAAATGGAAGAAGAACAAATTATGATCCTAAACCTGACTTCACCTAGCTTTGTTTGGTTTGCTGAAAAACACCCCTTAAAAAACTACTCCCCAAAAAATTAGTATCTCAGGATATTTATTGGAAAGTTCCGGATCCCAAACGGGAGGTGTTGTAATAAATTTTGTGTTTCCAGAACTGCTTTTTCCTTCAAATTTTATCCTGTAAATATTATCGCTGTTTTGATGAAACCTATCAAAAGAAAATTCATTCTGAACGAAAACAAAAATTATTATACAACAAGCAAAACCAAGTGCAAGACCTAAAATATTTATTAATGAAAATATCTTATTTTTCATAGATATTTAAAGCTTGCAGATAGGAATCATTGGACTTATTGTGTTTAAGCAGATCGTGAAATATCTTACCTGTTTTTTGCAGGATTTCCGCTTTATCGGTTTCATTATCTATTTTTGGGGTAAGATCAAAAGCTTCTTCTGCAAATTTGTATTTATCTTCCGGTGATCTTTTCGATTTTTTTGAAGATAGTTTGATCAGCTTTTCAATTTTCATTTCCATAATGCTCCCTTTTTGGAACTTTATTCTAAAATCATCTTTATTATTTCTTATGATTTTAGCAAGATAAATGCATAATATATTCCTAAAAAAAGACAATTCAAAAGAATCGTCTTTCATGTTGAATAAATTTAGATTCGTATTTAACTAAAAAAAAGATACCTGAAGAAAAAGGTTTTCCAGAATCATCTTTTCCGTTTCATATAAATTTGCGATACGCTATTTCTAACTTGCTATTAATTAATGCTTTATAATTTTCTATCCTTTGCTACTAAAGATTTTAATTTGAAGCTTGATTCTTTCTTTTATGCTAGGTTGCGACGTAGAGTAGAGACAGATTTCCTGTTTCTCCAAGTATCTATTTGTTCTCCCAGATTTCGCTGATATATTGTTAGAAACAAACTTTCCACCTATCCCCCTTCATCAAACCGGACG
>JABMPU010000133.1 GCA_013203665.1 Armatimonadota bacterium | reverse complement strand
TGTAAGGAGCTTGCGACGACGACTCGAGGTAGCTTGAATACTCACTTTGTCTCGACTCGTCGTTCCTTACGCGTCGAAAAACTCGAGTTTACGGATAAACACTAATTGGATTTTTTAAGTTACAATTTCTTTCAATAATGAATAATATTGATAGAAAGTTAAAACAAAATCGTGGAACAATTATTGCATATTTATTTAATAAATAATAAAAAAAAGGGGATATTATGTCTAAAGTTAAAATAATTTCATTTGTTGTTGTTTTATTTATTTTCTCATTTCTTTTTTCTGAAGAGAAAATGGTTATCAGGTTCGAAAATCCTTCATCAGCAATCTTGAATGAATTTCTCACAACAGATTATGATGTAGCATCTTACAAACCCAATGCCTACCTGGATATTGTGGTAACAATTTCCAAGTATAATGAACTCATTTCACGTGGATTCGATATTCAAATAACTCAAACCGAAAAACAGTTGAAAGAGAATCTGAAAGATACATTAGAGCTCGATGGCTACAAAAGTTATAATGAGATTTTAAATGAACTCCTTGAAATCGAACTTATGAATCCTGACATCTGCAAATTATATGATATTGGTGATAGCTGGGGTAAAATCTATTCTGATGCTGGGAATACCAATTATGATGATTATTATCATGATGTCTGGGCTTTGAAAGTTTCTGATAATGTATTGGATGAAGAGGATGAACCAAGCGTTTACTATTTGGGTGCACACCATGCCAGAGAACCCATCAGTACGGAAGTAACCATGACAGTTCTGAACCATCTTATTGATAATTATGGAATTGATCCTACAATTACTGAAAACGTCAATAATTCACAAATATGGTTCGTTCCTATTGTAAATCCTGATGGACATAAAATTGTTATAGATGAGATGGATGTATGGTGGAGGAAAAACATTTGCGATAATAATGAGAATGGTCAGCTCGATCCTGGCAATTATAATGGTTATCCGGACGGAGTTGACCCAAACAGGAATTATGGTTTTGAATGGGGAAATGTGGGAGCTTCAAGTAATCCTTTAAATCAACTTTATCATGGTCCTGAACCATTTTCCGAACCGGAAATTATAGCAATCAAAGAGCTTATGGAATCACATCATTTTGTTGTAGGAAACAGCTATCACAGTCACGGAGAGCTGATTCTGTTCCCATTTGGGTATAATAATAATGTGGTTTCTCCAGATAATGATGCTTTGCAGGATTTGGCTGTTGCCATGGCTCAACCAATGGGTTATGATCCTATTGCCGCCTGGCAGCTTTATCCCTGCATGGGAACTACGGATGATTATTCATATGGAGTACATGGGACTTTTGCTTTTACAGTTGAATTGGCAACAGAGTTTATTCCTCCGGCAAGTCAGGTGCAAAACATTTGTACTGAAAATATCATTCCTGCTTTATCCTTATTGGATCGTGTGAATCATTCCACTCTGACAGGAATTATAACAAATTCCCAAACATCTGAACCAATAGTTGCTGAGATTTATGTGGAAGGAGTAGATAATACCGGTGTTTTTCGTTTTCCGTATGAGAGCGATGAAAATTTCGGTCGTTATTACAGATTACTTCAGGATGGACTTTATGATGTATATTTTTCAGCTTATGGATTTGAATCTCAAACTGTGGAAGATGTGGAGATAATTTCTGCCGGTCAGACCATTCTTGATATTACGATGGAACCTGTAACTACAACCAGTTTCAGCGGAACTATAACAGACGGAGATTCAGGTTTGCCTATTCAATATGCTTCTGTAGAGCTTCTGAATACACCATTCGATCCTGAATATACAGATGAAAATGGTGAATTTAATTTTCCCTCGGTTTATGTTGGTGATTATGAAGTTCGAATTGCAGCAGTAAATTATGTTACTATTATTGAATCGATTACAATCACAGAAACGTTTAATATCTTCGATTTTGGGCTTTATGAAAGTGAAGCCATCAGTTTTGAAACAGGTAATTTTGATGATTTCTGGATTTTTGCAGGAGATGCAGATTGGTTCATCGACAGTAGTACATCTTATGATGGAGCGTATTCTGCCAGGTCCGGTCCAATCGGTTCGTGGGATTATTCTTCTATTTCTGTAGAATTGGATGTTATCGCTACCGGTGAAATCAGTTTCTGGAAAAAGGTATCTTCAGAAGAAGGTTATGATTTTTTATCGTTTTCTATTGATGGATTACCTCAAGGTCAATGGAGTGGTGAAGATGATTGGAGCGAAGCCACTTTCTTTGTAGATGTCGGTGCTCACATTTTTGAATGGAAATATGAAAAAGATGGAAATACTACTGGTGGTGATGATTGCGCCTGGCTCGATTACATAATTTTCCCGCTGAATGGTGGAGAACCTGAATTGAGTGTTGAGCCAGCATTTTTCGATGAAGAGATGAGCACAAATCAAATCGAAACGGAAATTCTTTATCTTGCCAATATTGGGGGAGGAATTATCAATTACAATATCATTCTCAGCGAACCTGTAGATTGGTTGAGTCTTGATATTTTTTCCGGTTCACTTGTAGCTGGTGATTCAGATGAAATCGATGTAACTTTTAATACGGCAGATCTTGAGATCGGAGATTATGTTTGTTATATTATCATAAATGATGATCTTAGAGAAGAGACTGTGGTTCCTGTGATGTTATCTGTTCTTGAAACCGGTTCAGGAAATGAACTTTTACCGGCAATTACTGAATTATCCTCAATTTATCCCAATCCATTCAATCCATCCACAACTTTCAGTTTCAGCTTGAAAGCAGATTCAAAAGTATCCATCAATATTTTCAATATTAAAGGTCAGAAAGTGAAAACATTAATAAATAAAAATCTGAATTCCGGTTATCATAAGATTATCTGGGATGGGAAAGACGAAAATGGTAAAAATGCTCCCACAGGTGTTTATTTTTCATTGTTCGATGCTCATGATAAAATTGGAGATTATACAACCACCCGGAAGATAATTCTTCTGAAATAAGAAAATTATGATAAAGAAAGTTGTATTTATAGTTGTTTTAACCTTGATTTTCTCTTCAATTTTTTCTCTTGAAATTCATGAGAAATACTTCAAATTTTCCATCAATTCCAAAAATGAATTGGAAAAACTGACCGGAATAATTTCAATCGATAATGTCATTGGAAATGAAGTCTTTGCTTATGCCAATCAAAGCGAATTCGAAGAGTTTCAAAAGTTAGGATATTTGTATGAAATTCTTCCAAATCCCAGTACTTTGATTATTCCTGAAATGGCATCTTCACCAGATCAAATGCGGGATTGGGATTATTATCCAACTTATGAAGCTTATATCGATATGATGTATCAGTTTGAAACAGATTATCCTGATTTATGCATTATACAAAATATTGGATATTCAGTAAATGGCAGAGAGATCATTTTTGCTAAAATTTCCGATAATGTGAACCAGGAAGAAGATGAGCCGGAATTCATGTACACCAGCACTATGCACGGCAATGAAACAACCGGTTATGTGTTGATGTTACATCTGATTGATTATCTTCTTACAAATTATGGGATAGATGATCGAGTTACAAATATTGTGGATAATATTGAAGTTTGGATTAATCCGCTGGCAAATCCTGATGGGACTTACACCGGTGGTAATAATGTGATTGTTAATCCAACACGTTACAATGCAAATGGAGTTGACTTGAACCGCAATTTTCCCGATCCTGAAGATGGACAGCATCCGGATGGAAATCCCTGGCAGGTCGAAACTATTGCTATGATGGATCTGGCATACGCTCATAGCTTTGTTCTCTCTTCCAATATTCATGGCGGAGCGGAAGTTATAAATTATCCCTGGGATACCTGGGCTCAACTTCATGCTGATGACGATTGGTGGCAGGAAGTATCTCACACTTATGCAAATGCTGCTCAGGCGAATAGCCCCTATGGTTATATGAATGGCTTTAATAATGGGATTACAAACGGATATGCCTGGTATACAATCAATGGCGGACGTCAGGATTATATGAATTATTTTCATGGTTGCAGAGAGATGACATTGGAGATTTCTAATGTTGGGTTTCTTCCTGCATCTCAATTGCCGGCACATTGGGATTATAATAAAGAATCTTTCCTGCTCTATTTGGAGGAATGTCTTTATGGAATTCGTGGAGTTGTAACAGATAGCTATGGACAGCCAATCGAAGCTTTAATCACAGTTTATGATGATACCGGGCAATTGCACGATTTTGATAATTCTGAGGTTTTCACCGACCCGGATGTTGGTGATTATCACAGGATGATCGCTCCCGGAAATTATGATATCGAAGTTTCTGCTTATGGATACATTTCCCAAATAGTCGAAGATATTATCGTACAGGATTCTGAAATCCAGGTTCGGGATGTAACTTTAATAGAAGCTCCCACAGTTACTGTAACCGGAATCGTAACAGATATTGATACCGGATTCCCAATAGAAAATGCCACCGTTGAAATTTTAGATGCTCCAATAGAACCTGTTCAGACTAATTCGGATGGTGAATATATTATTGAGAATGTGGTGGAAGGTACTTATAATTTCCGTGTAACAGCGTTTAATTATGCTAATTACTCTGCGGAAATTGCAGTTAACTCTTCTTCAAACATCATAGATTTTGTGCTGTTTGCCAGTATTCACGAAAGTTTTGAAACAGGAAATTTTAATACCTATCTCTGGGAATTCGGCGGAGCTGAACATTGGGATATTGATGGTTATTATGCGTATGATGGCTTTTATTCTGCCAAGTCCGGAAATATTACTCACAACCGGGTATCTCAAATTCTGGTTACTTTAGAAACTACTTTTCCATGTGAGATTTCCTTTTTCAGGAAAGTTTCTTCAGAAGTCGGCTATGATTATCTTAGATTTTACATTAATGGTGTTCTTCAGGATGAGTGGAGCGGTGAACGAGATTGGGAACAAATGTTTTATTTTACTCCCTATGGTACAAATACTTTTTTATGGGAATATTACAAAGACAATTCCGTATCTAATGGAGATGATGCAGGTTGGATAGATTATATTGTGTTCCCACCGACTAGTATTACTAACATTGAAAATGTACAGCTTTTATTTTCACCAGAACTTATTGGAAATTATCCCAATCCCTTTAATCCTGAAACTACAATATGTTTTACATTAAACACCGAAAACACCGAAATCATAATTTATAATATAAAAGGACAAAAAGTAAAAACATTTAATTCATTCCCAAATCCCGATTTATCGGGAGGAACGAGTGAAGTTGTCTGGGATGGAACTGACGAGAACAATATTCCGGTTGGAAGCGGAATATATTTCTACAAACTCAAAGTAAATGATAAAATAATAGCAATCAAAAAGTGTTTGTTATTGAAATAGTGTAACTCATACCTCTGGTTTGAGAAGGATGTAACTCATACCTTTTAACCCGTAGAATGCGAAGCTATTCAACTGGGTCTGGTTTGAGAAAGTTCGCAAAGCTGAGTTTTGCATTACATATTTGAGGGGAAAAATGGAAAAATTATTTAGTATGGTAGTTTTAGTTGTAATGTTATTTACATTCACATCCTGTACGAGTTATGACGATAATGGTTTTAATCTGGTTTTTACGACAAACATTGGAGATTACGAAAACCTTGGATTTAATCAACTTATCCATATTTATAAATACTTCGATGAAGCTAGTATTTATTTGTATTCATTCGTAGAACTTGACGATTGTGAATTCAAACTTAATGGAGAGGAAATAGATATCGAATGGAATTATCATGACCCTGGAGATTACTGGTTATGTATAATTTATGAAGATGATATGGAAAACATAAATTTTGATGCAGGTGAAAAGGTTGATTATTACATGGAGGTGAATGACGAAGTTTATGAGGGTGAACTGGAAATGCTTGCTGAATTGGAAGTCGATTGGAATGAATTCGATTTTGATGAAGATTTTGAGTTTGACTGGAATATCGATGAAGAGCCAGACATTTATAATACAAGAATGTACTTCTGGTATACACTTGATGTTGGATTAGAATTAATTCAAAAAATGTGGAAAATAGATGGTAATAAAAATGAATTCTCTATTTCCAAAAATATTTATGAAGATTATGAAGAATCTAGCTGGCACTATTTTTATGTAAGGCTTTATGCAATAAATTATGTGAATCATGAAGAATGTTTAGTCTGGACTGAGACAATAGCTTATTATGAATCAAGTAAGGAATCTAATGAGTTAATAACTCCTCACGAAAGAATGCAAGAGATACTTGAAATGTTTAAGAACAAATTAAATTAAATTTTACATTTTGCAGAACCCTTCTGAGGAAATAAATTTTATAAGGAGAAAATTAAAAAATGAAAAAAAGTATTATTATTTGTCTTATTCTGATAATTCAAATTGCCTTATTTGCAGGTGATTTTGAAGATGCTGAAAACTGGAAGAAACAGAATCCTTTTCTGGGTCATTATCTCAGCTATGAAGAAACTCAGGTTCAGGTCGATTTCAGGCGTGATTTTTATGTAACTGATCCGCCTGCTGCTCCGGTTCGTAATATTGCAGAATTCGAACATATGGAAGGAGTTCTGATTTGTTATCCATTTGGAATCAGTTTTAATGTTATTGCCGAAATGTCCGAAGATGTGATGGTTACCACAATTGTTCTTAACCAATCCCAGGAAACTTATGTAACCAATATGTACAATTCTAATGGAGTGAACCTGGATAATTGCAATTTCCTGCTTGCTCCTTCAGATTCATATTGGACGCGCGATTATGGACCATGGTATGTTGTTGATGGTAACAATGAAGTTGGAATTGTAAACTTTCCATACAATCGTCCTCGACCAAATGATAATGATATTCCCATTGAGATGGCAAATTTTCTGGGAATTGTGCTTTATGGAATGGATTTGATTCATGCCGGTGGAAATTATATGACTACTGGTTTGGGAATTTCTGCGTCCACAGAATTGGTCTGGGATGAGAATCCTTCACTTTCACATGAGGATGTTGCTCAGCTCGTTGAGGATTATCTGGGTATCGAGACATATCATGTTGTACCGGACCCGAATAATACCTATATCGACCATATTGATTGCTGGGGAAAATTCCTGGATGTCGATAAAGTTCTGATTCGTTCAGTTGCAGAATCTCACCCGCAATATGACGAAATCGAAGCAGCAGCTCAATATTTCTCAGAGCAGGTTTCTCCTTATGGAAATTTGTTTCAGGTTTATCGAGTTTATACTCCCCAAAATCAACCTTACACGAATTCTCTGATTTTGAATAAAAAAGTTCTGGTTCCAATTACCGGTTCTTCCTGGGATGATGATGCTTTAGCATCTTATGAAGATGCAATGCCCGGATATGAAATTCTTGGTTTTACAGGAAGCTGGCAATCTACAGATGCACTTCATTGCAGAGCCAAAGGAACTGCTGATAGAGGAATGCTGTTTGTAAAACATCTTCCAATCTTAGGAAATGCACCTTTTCAAGAGGAATACGAAATTTTAGCAGATGTTATTCCTTACAGCGGCGAAGCACTTTACCCTGATTCAATGAAAGTATATTATATAGTGAATGGAGGAGATTTTATTTCATTGGATATGTCTTATGAAGGTGGAGATACTTATAAGGCAATCATTCCGGGTCAAGCTCTGGGAAGTGAAATTGCCTATTATATTCATGCTGCAGATGAATCCGGAAGAAGCATGGATCATCCTTATATCGGTGCTCCGGATCCTCATACTTTCTTTATAGGTATGCCAATTCCTCCTGAACTTATTGTTAATCCTGATTGTTTTGATATGGAGATGGGAATAAATGTAATTGATACAGAAATTATCGAACTATCCAATATAGGTGGTGGAAATATTGAATATTCCATAGAGATTGAAGATACAACTCCGGAAGGAAGAGATATTACAGGTTCTTATGTGGTATGTTCGGAGATTGAATACTTGCCGGGTGAAACTATTACCTGGATATTTACAGTGGGTAATGCAAGCACGGATGATGAATGGCTGAAAGATGTTTATATTGAATTCCCCACAAGTGTAACTGTAAATAATGCCACCGATTTTGTGGGTGGTTCCGGTGGAGCTATGCTCTATGATGGAACAACAGGTAACGGAGTTGAAATAAACTGGCATGGAGAAACGACTAGCGGTTGGGGAGTTGTTCATCCCGGTGAAACAGCAGTCGCTGATGTGAATGTGACCATTGATAGTAGTTTTACCGGTGATTTAGTTTTGAATTATCAAATCGATGGGGATATCTATGGTAGCCCACCTCATTCCATTACTGGTGAAATTATTCTTACAATGATGATTGAACCTCCTTCCTGGATTTCTGCGAATCCTGTTTCCGGTAATTTAGCTGGCGGGGAAACAGATGAAATAGAAATTACTTTTGACACAACTGATTTAGAGTTTGGATTTTATACCTGTAATATAATCATTTATGATGATATCAGAAATGAAACTATAATTCCGGTTAGTTTAACTGTTATTGAAGTTGGTTCTCAGGAAATTATGCCTGAATACACTCTGTTATTAAATAATTACCCGAACCCGTTCAATCCGACAACTACGATAAATTTTTCATTAAACACCGAAAACACTGAAAGTACTGAAATCTTAATCTATAATATCAAAGGACAAAAAATCCGACAATATTCAATATTCCCCGAACAGTCGCAAGCTCCTTACGGGGCAGGCAAAAATCAATCTTCAATTATTTGGAATGGAAAGGATGATAACAACCAACCTGTTGGTTCGGGAATTTATTTCTATAAATTGAAAGTTGGAGATGAAATCATTTCAGCTAAGAAAATGATCTTAATGAAATAGTTTGGAGTTATGGAGTGCAATATCCGCAATATTGCATAATTGCGAGGATTTTAAACTTGCTAAGTTTGGAAAACTTAACAAGTTTGTTACAGGCTTCTTTTTCCAAACTGTAAAGTAAATTTACACTGATGTTAATAGTTCTTTTTTTAAATGCAACGTGGAAATAGTTTTTTTCTTCAAATAGCAAGAAATTGGAAATTTTCAAAAAAATGTAATTTATCTTTGATTCTGAAACCAATTATCTTAAACAGTGTCTAAAATTATGTATTTTAGGTGAGTATCATTTTTTTTTTTAAGTTAAAGTATTTTTTTTTTGACAATAAAACTTAAATAAAATATTTGGAATGTCACTTGCTTCAAAATAAATAAAGAAAAAATGATTTATCATTCGAATATCAAGGAGGAAGAATGTTCGAAAAAGTGAAAAACAAGAAAGGGTTTAGTCTTATTGAATTGCTGGTTGTGGTTGTGATAATTGCAATTTTAGCTGCTATTGCTGTTCCAATTTACATGAGCTATGTGCAAAAAGCAAGAGCAACAGAAGCACAATCTGCCATCGCAGCGCTTCGTAGTACTTTTCGAGTTCATTATCAAACATTTGGAAACACAGAAAATTATACTATCGAAGATGCTATGGAAGATGCCAGACTTGGTAAAGCTACAGAGAAAAACTGGGAATTTGAAGTTATTGGTAGTCCACCTAAAAAATATGTTGCAACTTCCACATCAGAATTTCCCCAGGGTGAAGGAAAACAGGTATGGTATGATGTTGATGAAGCGGAATACCATGGTTATGGTATTGACGAAGAAATCGATGAAGAAGAGGTTATCGACTAAATCGGAGGTGTTTTTTGACAATACAGGAACTTTTGAAGTTTACTGTTGATGCAGATGCTTCCGACCTTCATATCAGTGCCGGTTCGATTCCCATGGTTCGTGTTCACGGCCAGATGAGAAAATTGAATTTGCACAGATTCAATGAAAAGGAAGTTGAAGATCTAATTTTCAGTACAATGAACAAATCTCAGCAGGTGCTTTTTAAGGAAAAGTTGGAAATCGACTTTTCCACCAAACTTTCCGATGAAACTCGCTTTCGTGTTAATGCCTTTCATCAAGTTAATGGATTGGGAGTGGCATTTCGTGTAATTCCTAACGAGATTAAGAATTTTGATGAACTGAATCTTCCGGAAATATTAAGTCGTCTGGCAATGCGCCAACGAGGATTGATATTAGTTACAGGACCTACAGGCAGCGGGAAATCCACAACATTAGCAACAATGGTAGATTATATCAATGATCACAAACATTGTCACATTATTACTATAGAAGATCCAATAGAGTTTGTTCATAATAGTAAGAATTCATTGATAAACCAGCGGGAATTGGGACATGATACCTGGTCTTTTACTGCTGCTTTGCGTTCTGCTCTGCGTGAGGACCCGGATGTAATCCTGGTGGGTGAGATGCGTGATCTGGAAACAGTTTCTCTGGCTCTTACTGCTGCGGAAACAGGACATCTTGTTTTGGCTACACTTCATACAAGTAGTGCTACCAAATCTATCGATCGTATTATCGATATGTTTCCTAAGGAACAGCAATCTCAAATACGCTCCATGCTGTCCGAATCTTTGCAGGCAGTTATCGCTCAAACCCTGTTACCTTTGAAAGAAGGTAATGGACGGGTTCCGGCTTTGGAAATCATGATTGCCAATGCTGCTGTGAAAAATCTTATCAGAGAAGAAAAGACCTATCAGATTCCTTCTGTGATACAATCCGGAACAAAACAGGGAATGCAGACTCTCGACCAGTCATTATTCAATCATGTTATGAATGGATTACTCGACCGAATGATTGCGGAACAAGTTGCAGATAATCCCAAAATGTTTGCTACAGGTGTAGGATTTTAATGTTTGGAAATCTGGATTCTGAAAAAGGTTTTGGTCTCATTCATGTTTTAGCTTCATTGCTTATTGTTTCTGTTGCTTTGATTGGATTGTTTATCAGCATTAATTATGCTCGTAATAAAGCAAATGAAAGTTATCATTTCCGTTCTGCTTTACTTGCTGCCAGCGGCAAAATGGAGTTCGTAAAATATGTCAATAGAGATATGAACTCACCGGATATCAGTAGTTTGCCAGCAGTATTTTATGCTCCTGTTGTACTTGATGAGCGTGATAACCAACCACCTTTGACAGCTACTGTTTCCATAAATAAAACATTTCATGTTGATATTGATGTAGCTCCTTATGTGGGATTTGATACTGTTATTATTGAGCTAACCTGGAAAGAACCAACCAGCTTTTTACTTACTACTCAAACAAGCCAGATAAAAACAGTTACTTTGCGGGAAGATTATCATTGGAGATACACGCAATGAAAAATCCAAGACAAAAAAATCTTCCCAAGATTAAGCTAAACCAGAAAGGTTATTATCTTGCAGACCTGGTAGCTTCACTTCCGCTTGCAGTTCTGATTATTCTTGCCTTCACTTTTGTTGTGATTAATTTTCTCAGAACTTACGAAGAAGTAAGATTATACACTCAGCTTCAGGATGAGCTTTTTGCTGCTGTGGAAACTATGCGTTACGGTTATTCAGTTGATCATGTAACGGGAAATCCCAGCGATCCGGCAGAACTGAAAGAAGGTCTCATCGGACTAATAACTGCAAACGAAGTAATAATTGGATTAGACCATAGTTCTATAACACTTATACCAGTGATTTTAACACCCGGTTTACCATATTATTCGGAATTTTATTTAGATACAAATAATCATTTACGTGCTTCCGGAAAATATGGGTTAAAGTCATTTTCAGATAAATTGATTTTCCCAACCGGACTGAAAAAAATTCAGGAAAAATTTCAATTTAGAATTCTCGAATTAAATTTTACATCTGAAAAAGTCGTTAATGATAAGATTTATCTTTTGGGAATTCAAATAAAAGCTCAGGTCAGGTTCAGAGAAAAGAGTCCTAAACAAACTACTGAAGAAGATATTCGCCTGAATACAAAAACAATTGAATATGAAACTTCAGTATTTCTAACAAATGCGAAATTGGGAACCGTTCAATCAGTACAACCGGAGGGTATATGAAGAATTTCTTAAAAAATGAAAAGGGTGGTATTGTTCTTTTAGCAGTAGCACTCATTGCTATTGTGGTTTCATTATTATCTACAATATCATTATTAGGAATAGTTCAAACCAACCACATTCAAACCCAATATCAGAATGATATGCTCCAGCAAGAACTGCTTTTAAGAAGCGAAGCTATTAGAACAGTTTTGAGCCTGGAATACAATAAATTCAGACCGCTTCCGGATCGAATAGTTCAGATTGAGTCTGATGACCGGCTGACAACATATAATATCGATAATAGTAAAGAGATGACTACCATTACCAGTTTTATGGGATTTGCATCTCAGGAAGCTGTTGCCATTCGAACTTTGATCACTGCCAAACGTGACCGCAGTTTTGTCTTTGATATTAATAACAAGTCTCCTGTAAAACGTTTTTCAGAACGATTGATGAAGAATGAAAGTTTAGCTGAATACCAGTATTTTTCTCATATTGAAGAATCTGAAAACGCAGATGGTGGCAGCGCTGCAGCACGAGTTAAATTCTGGGGACCTGATGTTCTCTGGGGGAAAGTTCATAGTAATGATGATATTTGGATACAACAAGCAGGTGGTGGGACTAATCAAGGCTGGCCCACTTTTCATGAAATGGTTACTACTGCTGGAAATTTCCGTTATCATCCAAGCGGAACTCTACTTATAGGTTCTGGCGCACCTATTGATTTAATATTCAGAGGAGGTTGGGAAGAGGAAGTTCCTGCTATTGTTTATGAACCGACAGCAGTAGATATCCGTGCAAATGGTTCCCGACCATTCACTAATACGAGCGCAGATATTGTCTATGTGAAAATCAATGGTACAGCCTATGAATCCTGGTATGGAGACATTGATCTTGTAGGTTATGAAGATTTTGATGTTTATAGCTGGTATCCCATGAATGCTGCTCAGGCAAATGGAATTATTGCTGCAGGTGGAAACTGGTTTGAAGATTCAGATATTGTCTGGACAAATAATATTGCCATATATGATACAACCTGGATTCAGGGTCCCTTTGGAACCGTGAATAACCATTCTGTTTTCGTGGAATATCAACAGCTCTGGATAGAAGGCAATATTCGCGGAAAGCAAACCTGGGGTTGTGCTGATACGATTTTTATTGTCGGTGATATTACTTATGAGGGAACACCGGCTGGTAATCCACCAGATGAAGAGCCTGTAAATTTGAGTGATTACTTTGGTCTGGTTTCAGAGCAAAAGGTTTTAATAAGATATAAGAATATAGATCCATTTAATAATTTTGCAATAAAAGATGATAATTGTAATGATATCTATCTATATGGAGCTTTTGCTGCCATTGGAAGAGGAGATGTAAATATTCATGGAGCAATGACATGTCATTATGACGGAATTTTTACATTTCAGTATCATCATGGTCATGGTTCCACTCCAGATTTTTGGGGACCGAGTCCATATACAGGCGACGATACATTGTACACTTATATAGATTTTCATAAATTCATTTATCCTATCAGCCCGTTTGTTCAACCAAATATCGAGGGTTTCAACCTGCATGGGGGAGCTCCGGTTGGTAATACTTGCGGTTATCCTTATGAAAGTACTGCTTATATAAATTCATTTCCCAATGATAATCCGTCTGCTTATGTTTTTCCTTATGGAACGGATTGGCCCTGGTACAATCCTGTCTGGCCCGAATCTGCTGCGAATATTGTTTTTGAGCGGGGAATTATTCATATTTTTGGAGCAATTGCTCAAACACGTCGAGGATTCGTTCACCGTTCAGGTGGGGATCCCTATAATCATCCATTCGGCAATTCAAATCCAAGTCCCTGGGATATCGATAATTATAAATATGATGGTTCTCATCCTTCGGCTGGTTATGATAAAGATTATCATTATGATAACCGCTTTTTGTATATTCAACCACCGGATTATCCGGAAGTTTATCGCGGCTGGGGTGCCGGTACAATTTCATCTTTCGATGAAACAGTCTGGTCATTAAAAGTCCCGCCGAATTAATAAAATTCATTAAAAAAAATAGTTTGTAAGGTCAAATGTCGAAAAAGAAAAAATTAAAGTTTAAAGAAGTGATTGGTCTGGATATTGACTCTCATAATATGAGAATTCGAGATTTATAACAATGTGAGATTGGGAGATGTTCAATTAACGGAGAGATGAGTATTATGAAAACTTTCTTAAATAATGAAAAAGGTGGTATTGTTCTTTTAGCAGTAGCACTCATTGCTGTTGTAGTTTCTTTATTATCTACAATCTCATTATTAGGAATAGTTCAAACCGATCACCTTCAAACCCAATATCAGAATGATATGCTCCAGGAAGAATTTCTTCTGAGAAGTGAAGCTATAAGAACACATTTGAGTCTTGAATATAATAAATACAGACCTCTTCCGGATCGAATAGTTCAGATTGAGTCTGATGACCGGCTGACAACATATAATATCGATAACAAAAAAGAGATGACTACTATTTCCAGTTTTATGGGATTTGCAACTCAGGAAGCTGTTGCCATTCGAACTTTAATCACTGCCAAACGTGCCCGCAGTTTTATTATTGACCTTGAGAACAACTCTCCTGTAAGGCGTTATTCAGAGCGATTGATGAGAAATGAAAGTTTAGCTCAGTTTCAATATTTTTCTCATATTGAAGAATCTGAAAATGCAGATGGTGGAGCTGCTGCTGCAATGGTTCGTTTTTACGGTGCTGATGAACTTTGGGGTCCGGTTCATTCCAATGATGATATCTGGATTAGAGAGCTTTATGGATGGCCCACTTTCCATGCAATGGTAACTACTTCCGGTCGTATTATGGATTATGCCACAAATCAGCCGGCTATATATAGTGCTCCAATGGATGAGATTTTTTTAGGTGGCTATCAAGAGGAAGTTCCCCCCATTATTTATACACCAACTGCAGACGATATTCGGGCACATGGTCATTGGCTCTTCCTTGATCCAGACGCAGAAATTGTTTATGTAAAAATTACCGGTTCATCTTTTACATCATGGTATGGAGATATTCAGCTTGTAGGTTACGAAGATTTTGATGTTTATAGCTGGTATCCTATGAATGCTACTCAGGCAAATGACATTATTGCTGCTGGTGGGAACTGGTTTGAGGATTCAGATATAGTCTGGACAAATCAGATTGCTATTTATGATACAATATGGACTCCAGGTCCATCTAATTCTATTACAAACAGTTCAGTTTTCGTAGACAAGCAACAACTGTGGATAGAAGGTGATATCACCGGAAAACAAACCTGGGGTTGTGCCGATACGATTTTCATTGTAGGAGACATTACTTACCAGGGTACAACGCTTGGTGATCCACCAGATGAAGATCCAATAAACTTGAGTGATTACTTTGGTCTGGTTTCAGAAAAAAAGATTATAATTCGATATAAAAATATTGATCCTTTTGATAATTTTTCTATAAATACAGAGAATTGTAATGATATATATTTATATGGTGCTTATGCAGCTATCGGAAGAGGAGATGAGAATATTTACGGCTCACTGGTTTGTAAGCATGATGGGATTTTCACTTTCCAATATCATCACGGTCATGGTTCCACACCAGATTTCACAGCTATGAGTCCATATACATTTCAAGAGACGTTATATACTTATATTGATTTCCATAAATTCATTTATCCAATCAGCCCGTTTGTGCCCCCCAATATCGAAGGATTCAACTTGCATGGCGGAGCTCCTGTAGCACCCTATAACACTTGCGGTTATCCATTTGAAAGCCCGGCTTATATAGGTTCATATCCAAATGATAATCCGTCTGCTTACGTGTTTCCTTATGGAACGGATTGGCCCTGGTACAATCCGGTCTGGCCCGAATCTGCTGCTAATATAGTTTTTTTACGGGGAACTATTCATATGTTTGGAGCAATTGCTCAAACGCGGCGCGGATTTGTTCGCCGTTCCGGTTCCGATCCGTATAACCATCCTTATGGAACATCAAATCCAAGCCCATGGGATTTAGATAATTATCACTATGATGGCAATCATCCACCCGCTGGTTATGATAAAGATTATCATTATGATAATCGCTTTTTGTATGTTCAACCACCGGATTATCCGGAAATTT
>JABMPU010000132.1 GCA_013203665.1 Armatimonadota bacterium | reverse complement strand
GCATAAAATACTCCTTTTTGTAATTTGGCTTTTAACCAATACCAAAATATAAACTTGTGAGTATTTATGCTACATATTTCTTAATCTTTTTTTCACATATTATGCAGGCTCGTCTCCTGCGAAACTTGAGTTAAATTAGTTTTAAATTTCAGGTAAAAAAAGTAGAATTATTTGTTATTGCATAAGAAGATACAGGATAATCGACGCATTTTATAGATGCGTTTCAGCATGAAATCAACGTTTAGTTCATTGTTCATATCCGTACATCCTTAATTTTGTATTAGATATGGGTAATTTCTTAAAACAGCATAAATTATGTCAAATAAGTTTTATGTTTTAATGCACTTTTCTATTCAAGTCGTTTCCACATTTTCTTGGCAAGTTCGGTTGTTTTGGCTGCAAGAGCTGCACTGTCTAATTTGCACAGTTTCTTGTTCTGCATAAGGATTTTGCCGTTGCAGATTGTAGTATCCACTTTAGCATCGTATAATCCGAAGATAAAATGACCGAGAAAATTATCTGCATTAAATGGGGTAATAGGATCATAATCCACCAGTATAACGTCAGCAACTGCATCTTTGGAAATCTCTCCGAGTTTTACCGGAAAATGTTTCATAGCAATCTTTGGGTTGTTCCATAAAAGCAATTGCGGAGCTTCAGAGAACGCTACCCGCGGATCCTTTTTATCCAGACGCTGTAATAAGTATGCAACACGCATCTGGAGGAACATGTTTGATGTCATGCCATCGGTTCCGAGTCCCACTAAAATACCTTTATTCATCATATCGAGTACTTTGGATACACCTACAGCATTATTCATATTTGATTCCGGATTATGTACAACAGTTGTACCGGATTCAGCTAACTGTGCCATTTCAGTATCATTAATATGTATGCAATGAACAAAAAGACTTTTCTCTCCGCCTATACCGTGTTTAAGTAATCTGGTGACCGTGGGCATCTTATATTTTTTCATGCTGTCTTTTCTATCAGCAAGGTCTTCAGCTACGTGGATATGGAAGCCTGCACCAAAATTTTCATTCTCAGCAACACATTTATCAAGTGTTTTAGTTGAACAGGTAAAGGAAGCATGTAATCCAAACATAGCAGAAATCATGGGGTCTTTATTCTTCTTACATTTTTTGATAAACCTTACATTCTCGGCAATTCCTGCTCCTTGAAAGTTCCTGTCTGATACTTCATAACACAGGCATGATCTGATACCGGCTTTCCGGGCAGCATTTTCTATGATATCAAGACTGCCGTCACGGCAGGAAGGACTTGCATGGTGATCTATTATTGTGGTAGTCCCGTTTCTTATACATTCTATGTATGGCATAATAGCACTGTAGTAAACATCATCATCAGTTAAAGCATAATCCAGCTTCCACCAGAGGCGTTCCAGTATCTGAACGAAATTAGCAGCAGGTTCTCCGAGAGGACACATTCCCCTTGCCATGGTGCTGTAAAGATGATGGTGAGTACATATCATGCCAGGCATAATAATTTTTCCAGATGCATCGATAAATTTACATTTTTTATATTTAAGCACTAATTTTTCTGTCTTTCCCACATCAACGATCTTATCATTTTTTATGTACACCGCACCGTCGTGAATAATCCTGTTTTTCTTTCCCAGCGTTACCACAATACCTTTTCCAATAATAAATTCACTCATTATTACATCTCCCTTTATTAAATATTGCTCTCATATATTTTAGCTGAAGGATATTAGGTTTCTATAAGTGCAGCAGCTTCTTCCGAAGTTCTATCTCTCATTGATAATGCACCTGTGAAGCATTGAAAGTTGCACATACTACAACCTATACATTTTTCAGGATCAGTTATAGGATGTTTATCTTCATCAAAAGAAATAGCCATGTATGGACACCGTAAGCAATTACCACAATGCAAACACAAATCCGTATTGCATTCGGAAATCATCTTGACCGGTGAAAGTCCCATAAAATCGGTTATAGGATTAGGAAGAGCAATCCCGATTAATTCATGCACGGATTTTATTCCTCTGTCCTTCATCAGATGACTGAGTCCTGACTCTAGTTCATCAATAATATGATAACCATATTTAGTAGCAATAGTACAGAACTGAACGGTTTTCACCCCTAATGCAAGAAAATCCGCTGCAGCTTTATAGTCCATGGGACCACCATTTCCTGACACAGCTAAACCTACTGGAGCAACTTTAGCCAGTGTCAAATAACTAATAGGTGTAACTCCATCACCACTCATACCTGCAATGACACCTTCTTCCCATTCTTTCTTCTGTCCCGATTTAAAGCAGACAGTGGGGAAGGTATTCGCCAATGTTATTCCCGCTTTTTTATCAGGATATCTAGCGAGTACTTTTTTAATCGCATTGGCAATAGGAATAATCGAGGTCACAGCAGCAGTCAATTTAAAAAGTTTCGGGATATTCCCGTCACCTGCTTCCATGATCCATTCAATAATTGTTGCTGTTAAGGCAGCATTCTGGGAGACGATATCTCCTTCTGTACCATCACCGCCCTGGGGACAGGAGAGACTATATTCTATTGCCATTGCTCCTGCTTGTTCAAGTTTCTTAGTATTGTTCTGCCATACTTTTTTATCTTCCTCATTATTATCGGTTACTGGTCCACCGGTCGATGCAGCGATGAGTCTATCAGGATATTCTTTTATTAATTGCTCAATTTCTCTGCACACTCTGTTCAAAGTATGACCTGAAACATTATCACAATTGCCGTAAGTTAATTCATTAAACTGGTTCATATACTTTTCCGGAATGTGTATAGGTAGGTCATCAAAAGCTGTTTTCATTATAGCACCTGACCAGCCTGCATCAAACGCTTTCCTCATCTGATCAAACCCGTCTGTTAAAGGTGAAGCAGACAGTAAAAAGGGTGAACTTATAGGTTTGCCGAAAAAGTCTGTATCAAGCGGCACTGGTATGTGTTTAAAACCAGGCAGTGCTGCAATGCTCTTTATTTTTTTGGCAATATCAGGTTTTTCTTCTCCAGAAAGATATGCGTGTATTTCAAGAGCTACATTTTTACCGGCTGCAACAGCCTCAACCACGGTGGTCGGACCGTTTTCATAGTCACCGGCGTAGAAAATTTTGGGATTATCTACACGCTGAAATTCCGGTTTGTTACCGATCGCGATAATAACTTTTGAAATATCATTCCTTACTTGTGAAGTTCCATCTATATCTTCCATATTTTTAGGATGAAATTCCATGTCTCGTGGAAGATTAACTTTTAATGTTTCTATTCCTGTTATTCTGCCGTCATTCTTGATTATGCCTTTAACCCTGATGCGACCATTGACATCTGTACCGCTTTGAATCAGTTCTTTCATCTCTTTTTCTGTAAGTGGCATCTCTTCAAGATTCTCAAGCATAAATATTTCAACTGATTTTGCATCCTGTCTGCTTACACTCAAAGCACAATCACAAGCAGCAGCACCACCTCCGATAATTGCCACCCGCCCTTTTATATTATAAGATCCGGGATCCTTTAGATAATCTGTGCCATAAATTGCTATATCCTCGTTTTCTATTCCGGGGGAGAGAGAACCGGTCAGACCCGGGGTTATAAGCACTGCATTATATTCCTGTTCAAGTAAATCCGCAGAGTTATCTACATCGGAATTAAATTTAATATTTATGTCTCCAAGCGATAACACAAAATCTATATCTGTTTTCAATACATCCCTGGGAAGCCTGAAATCAGGTATCAGGTTACAAAATCCACCCGGTTTATCTTCTTTCTCTAGAATATCTATTTTATATCCTTTCCGGGCAAGCATGGCAGCAGCTCCCAGGCCGCACGGTCCTACCCCGATAATGGCTACTTTTTTCCCATTAGGAGGAATATTTTTAAAGTTCGGCATTACACCTAACTTTTTAGCTTTAGCGATAATTGTAGCCTGAACCGCAGGAATATTAACCGCACCATCAAATTTCTTATGGGAACATGACGCCATACAATGCCTATCCGGACATACAATTCCGCATATTCCACCTAAAGGATTATTTTTCAATATCTCACAAGCCGAACGCCTGATATCAGAAGGGAAACCGGTTTTGGCTGCTATTATGAAGTCAGCCGGTGAACAATTAGTGGGACACGCATCCCTACAAGGTTTCTCTTCACAATACTCACATTTAAGAATCTCTTTTTTTAATTGTGCATCTGTTAAAAAAATGCTATCATAATTCATATTAAAACCACCTTAATTTATTTTCTGTTCTAATAGAATATTTCGGTCATTTATGTAGATATTTTTTTACTGCATCTTTAACCGAGTTCAAAATAGGAACATATCCCGTACAGCGGCAGAGATTTCCTTCCAAAGCGGTTTTGATCTCTTCCTCAGATGGCGTAGGATTTTTATCAAGAAGTGCTTTAGAGCTCATCAGCATGCCGGTTGTGCAAAATCCGCATTGAATTGCACCATTATCCAGGAAGGCATCCTGCAATTTAGAGAGCACTTCGTTCTTCTCCAGGTTCTCAACTGTTTCCACTTTAGCGTTTTGAACCTGTTCAGCTAAGATCATGCAGGAATTCACTGCTTCTCCGTTCATGATCACTGTGCAGGCACCGCATTCTCCTATACCACAGCCTTCTTTAGTTCCGGTTAATCCCAATTCATCACGCAAAATATCCAAGAGCCTTAAGGAATCATCCACAGTTATTTCAACATCTTTTCCATTCACATTGAATTTAAGATTTATCATTTATCTATCCTCTTTTTACTTAACCTTGAAAAGGTTTCTTTCAATACTTCTTCTTGTTTAGCACTTTCAAGGTTTCTTTAAATCATTACTCTGAAAGTGTCAAATGTAAGAATCTTTGAAAGAGACTTTTTCAGGGTAACTTATTCAAAATCTTCTTCATATTTTTTGCTTTCCAGATATTCTTGGAAAGAATCTTGATAACTATAACCATCAGAAAAATAGTCTGAAATGACTCTTTTGCTCGTTAATTTACTGGCTTCATTATTCAAATAATCAGAAAGACTTGAATATTTCCAGTCTTCAGGACTAATAACAAAACCATGTTTAAGAGGATTTGCATGTATATAATGAATTAATTCAATTAAATAATTATCATTAGTAACAAGTTTAGGTTTTGCACTTCTTTCAAATAATGTACCGCTTCTGTCATATTTCCGGTTAATTCGTTGTACATATCCGCTAAACAAAGATTTCAGCCAATCTGAGACAGATCTTTCAGAGTTTTGATATAGCAAGAAATGATAATGATTATGCATCAGACAATAAGCGATAATTTCAATATTCTTTTTATCCTTTGTTTTTTGCATCTTTGATAAAAGAATATTATAATCACTCTCCCCAAAAAGATATTTTCTTTATTGCAACCTCTATTATAAACGTGATAAAAATTTCCTTCTTGATAAATCATATACTCATCCTAAACCTTGAAAAGGCTGCTTTCAATACTTCTTCTTGTTTAGCACTTTCAAGGTTTCTTTAAATCATTACTCTGAAAGTGTCAAATGTAAGAATCTTTGAAAGAGACTTTTTCAGAGTTTCTTTTTTCAAGGTTTATTTCTTCCAATGCATCTTTAAAGAGATTAATAAAAACAGGTTTCTTATATTCGGCAGACCAGCGTCCACCGATCTCACTTTCTATTTTCTTTGCTAATGGTTTTTCTGCTGAGCTTATCGTTTGCTCATTCAAAGGTCTACCTATAAGAGCTTTCTCCACAGCAGTAATTCTCTGCGATCTGCTGAAAAGTGAACCATCCACAATATAACATTCATCGATCTTATTGTTTTCATCAAAACTCAACATCACGCTGATGCTCATCCTGGTTATGTTAACTGCATTTCTCCTTCCAAGCTGATAATAACTGTGATAATATTTTTTATCAGGAAGCTTGGAAATTGTGATCGCAGTAAGGATTTCATCAGGTTGGATGATAGTTTTATAATGTCGCTCAATAAACTCTGAAATTGGAATGATCCGCTCATTTTTCAGAGAACGTAAATGCAGATTCGCTTGATAAACGATAAGCGGTGGGACGGAATCGGCACAGGGAGCAGCATTCACGATGTTACCACCGATGGTCGCCCTGTTTCTTATCTGGTTGGAACCTATCAGGGAACAGGCTTTTACCAACAGTGGAAATTCGCGTTTGATAATATCGTTATTAATTATTTCCGTGAAAGTAGTAGCTGCTCCGATCGTAATTTTATCACCTGTTTCTTTGATTCCTTTCATTTCGGGGAAGGAAAAAATATTCAGCAAATTCAAAGATTCGGTTTTATGACGCGCCTGAACTACAATATCAGTTCCCCCGGCAAGAGGAATGAATTTTCCATTTACTAATTTTTGCAGAGCTTCTTCCAGGTTTTGTGGTGAGGAAGTTTTAATATTACTTAAACGGGGTGTGATCTTCTTATTCTTGTTTGAAGCATGCACCACTTCACTCTGCCGGGCAGGCTTACCTATATTTTTTCCCAGGAATACCTGTTCCAGCGTCAATGGAATCTGGTAGGAACGCTTTCCCAGAGCAAAACTGAGAGAATTATTTATAGCAGCAGCCGTTAATTCCAGAGTAGGTTCACCGATACTTTTTGCTCCGAAAGGTCCGTAAATATCGGGATTCTCGACCAGAATAGGTTCGATCTCTTTGATGTCTTTTATAGTAGGGATCAGATACTCATCCAGGTTCAGCGATTTGACTTCGCCATTCTGAATGTTAAAATCTTCTAATATTCCATAACCCATTCCCTGAGTAGTACCACCAAAAATCTGTCCTTCCGCACCTAATCTATTGATAACTTTTCCTACATCGTGAGCAGCAGTTATCTTCTCCACCTCGATCTTTCCTGTATGAGTATCGATGCGAGTTTCCACGATATGGCAGCCGTAAACATAAGTGAAGTAAGCATTGCCTTGTCCTGTTTCTTCTTCCCAATTTACATCGGGACCTTTGAACCAGCCGTAAGCCGAAAGATTAACTCCTGCCCAATATGCTTTTTCTGTAGCATCAGAAAATTTCACAGGTTTTATTTCCGGATTCCTGGCTTTGCGATAAATGTATCCATTTTTCCACTCAGTTTCTTCCAATTTAGTAACTTTAAGTTCGTCTTTTATAATTTCAAAAATTCTTTCTTTCACGATATTTGCAGCTTGAATAGTAGCATTACCACCAACGATCGTACCGCGGGAAGCTACGGTGGGTCCACCATCTGTAATCGTAGAAGTCTGAGGTTCCAGGAAAGTGATATCATCGAGCGGAACTCCCAGCACTTCGGATGTTACCTGGCAAAATGTGGTGCGAAGTCCCTGACCGTTTTCGTTAACTCCCGTGAACACGATTACACTTCCATCTGCCTGCACAGAAACAATGGCAGAAGATGTATCCATTCCTTCGGCACCCAGTGAACAGCCACGATAACTGCAGGACAACCCGATACCATATTTGTTTCTTCTACTTACAGTATTCGACTTTTTATATTGTTCGGATTTTTCTTGATAATTACTTCTTTCTACAGCTTCCTGGATTACCTGGTGCAACGATACTTTATGTTCCGATAATTTCTGTCCGCTGGCAGTGATGCTTCCTTGTTTGAATCCGTTTAACTTTCGAATTTCAAGAGGTGTAATCCCACAAATTTCTGCAATTTCATCCATCAGAGATTCCTGGGCAAAAATAACCTGCGGCGAACCGAATCCCCTGAAAGCTGCGGTGTACGTATTGTTTGTGTAAACTCCTTTAATATCGGTGAGCACATTTTCGATCTCGTAGGGTCCGGTTGCTTGAACCACCGAACGCCAGGTTACAAAGAATGTTTGCGAAGAATAAGCACCGCTGTCTGCCAGGATGTTTATCTTCATTGCTTTCAGTTTGCCATCGTTATTAAAACCGACTTTATAGTTCATTATATAGGGATGGCGTTTATAACTTTCTTTGAACGAATCTTCACGAGTGTAAGTTATTTTTACAGGTTTTCCGGTTAGTTTCACCAGCAATGCAGCACGGCAGGCAATGTTATTAATTATATCGTCTTTACCACCAAAAGAACCTCCCAGAGTTGAACCAAACACATTCACCTGGTTCAGTTTCAATCCCATGAAAAGAGCAACAACCTTGCGGGTGGTGAATGGATTCTGGATAGAGCCATAAACCTTAAATCCTTTTGTTGTAGGATCGGGAGAGACTGTTACAGTTTCCGGTTCGATATAGGCATGTTCTACAAATCCGGTGCGGTATTTTCTTTCGATAACTCTGTCGGATTCGGTAAAACCTTTTTCCACATCACCTTTAATAAGCGGATAATGAACCATGATATTACTTTTATATTCGGGATGGATCAAGCGGGCACCAGGTTTTACAGCTTCTTCAATATCGGTGAGAGGCTCGATAGGTTCATACTCAACCCGGATTGCATCCACAGCCGCATAAGTCTGTTCTTTGGCGGCGGCGGCCACTACTGCTAAAACATCTCCAGCAAAGAAAACTTCATCATTTACAATAGGTAAATAATCCCTGCGGATAGGTCCGACTTTCTTTTCCCCGGGAACGTCTTTATACAATCCTATCGCTTTTACACCGGGCATTTTCTCTGCATGAGAAATATCGAGTTTTGTGATCTTTCCTGCTGGAATATCTGTGTAGCGAACAGCTCCGTAAAGCATTCCGGGGAATTTGAGGTCGTCACCATAAATAGCTTTGCCGGTAACTTTTTCGTAGCCGTCAACGCGCCTGACTCTTTTGCCAATTACGTTTTCCATAACACATCCTTTCAATCTTTCGCATCTCGTTCCCATCTGACTGCTGCCGGATGGGAATGGAATCTTAAACTGTCCCCAAGCTGGGGCTTGGAAACAAGACATCTAAAATTAAATTTACGTTTAGAAATTGTTTGTCTCGCCTTGAACGTTTAGAAAACAAAGTGGGTTTCACCTTTATAAAATCTACACCTTTTTTTATTTTTCCTTCCAATATTGTCAAATTTATTTTTCCTTGACATTCATACAATCAAAAAATTTAAACACTTTTGAATCAGGAAAAAATGAGGATCTTTTTATTAGAATAATAATATTGGAAAGAAACTATTAAATTTAAAAAAAATAACTTTTAAAAGGAGAAAATGTGGTTTATTCAGATCAATCTTACGGTACAGGACAGACCTTTCCTAGTGATTATATCGATCAAAAATGGAAGGCAGAATTTCATATTACTCATCTTGCTTATGGAAATGGAATCTGGTCTGTTGTGATGTCCAAAGGCTCCGGGTTTAATGCACAAATTTGGAGAACCAGAGAGAATTTTCCCAATGAAATAATTAATGAAAAATTGGACGAAGGGTATGAAATTACAAATTTAGTTTATGGAAATGGTGTATGGGCTTTAGTGATGTCCAAAGGTTCAAAATATACTCTTCAAACTTTGATGACAGATAAGAAATTTCCCCAAAAAATCATTAACAAAAAGTGGAATGATGGATTTGATATTACAGATGTTACTTTTGGGAATGGCGTATGGGTTGTGGTTATGTCACAAGGTACTGGCTTTTCTACCCAGCTATGGCGTACAACAACCGATTTTCCTGAAAAAGAAATCAAAAAATGCTGGGATGATGGTTATGATATTACTAACCTGGTTTATGGAAATGGAGTCTGGGCTTTGGTTATGTCTAAAGGTACTGATTTTACAACTCAATCGTGGAGCACCAGAACGAATTTTCCTAAAGAGGTTATCAAAGAAAAATGGGATGATGGATTTGATATAACAGGAATAAGTTATGGACAAGATTTATGGGCTTTGGTTATTTCAAAAGGAAAAATTGCTCAATCTTCAGGTCTTGGTAAAGGCAAAGTGGGAATAGGTCTTTCCAAAAAAAGGACACAAAAAATTGATATCGAAGAACATGAAACAGCAGAAGGTTTGATTAAAATCTACGGCAAATCTTATGGAAAGAAAGCTTTACTCGATTTTCTGAAAGAAAAATTAGCAAAACGTGGACTTCTCGATTCTTCCGGAGGAAGTATCTATGAAGCACGCGATGCAAATTTATTTGTAATGAGTCCTGAGAGCTTTAAGGCAATTATCGATAATTATAAAATCAGAAGGAAATATACAGCAGAAAGTTTTGACTGCGATGATTTTGCCAGAGTATTTTTTTCCGAAGCAGTTCAGATGGTGACATATGATGACAAATCCGGACTGGGGATTGCCGAATGTTTCATCAATTATGACGGCGGTGCTCATGCTTTGAATATGATCCCGGTTTATACTCCGGGCAGAGTTGATATTAAGATTTTTGAACCGCAGAATAAAACTGTGTTTACTCTTGAACAAGCTGCTCAAAATTATAAGAATATGAAGGTTTATCGGATTTCGTTTTAGATTTCATTAGATTAGATAAAAAAACTCAAGACATTTAATCTTTTATATGAGAGAATTTTGATTTAATTACCAAAAAGGAAGTTAGAATATGAAGAAATTAAGGATTATCTTTTTTATTATTTTCTTTATCTTATTATCATTTAATCTGTTGGCACAATCATTTGATGAAATGCTGAATGAAGCGATAAAATTTTATGATGAAGGAAAATACAGAAAAGCAGCAGAATTGGCAGAAGAAGCTTTTAAAATGGGCGATCCGAATATGGAACATTTTTATAATACTGCTTGTTGCTGGGCATTAACCGGTGAAAAAGAAAAGGCTCTGCAAAACCTGGAAAAAGCAATTGAAAACGGTTGGCTCGATGTTGAATGGATGCAGGAAGACAAAGATTTGGAAATCCTGCAAGGAGATGAACAATTTAAAGATTTGATTGCTAAACTTCAAAAAAGAATAATGAAATTAGAGGATAATCTTCCTGTAGTTCATGAAGAAACTGCAATAATTGATTTACCCAAACCAAATTATGACAGCAATACTTCAATTGAAAAAGCTCTAAAAAAAAGAAGGTCAATCAGAAATTATTCTGATGAATCATTAACAATTGAGGAAATTTCGCAAATTCTCTGGTCAGCTTATGGAGTGACTTTATATAAAGATGGAATGCCCGATTTTTTACGAGGGGGTTTGAAAACAGCTCCTTCTGCCGGAGCTACTTATCCACTTGAAATTTATGTTGTTGCCAGCGATGTTACTGATTTACCTGCCGGTATTTATAAATATAAGCCAGAAGGTCATAAGCTGATAAAAATCAGTGCTGAAAATAAAAGAGAAGAATTATATGAAGCGTCCTTTGGTCAGGATTGGGTTAAAGATGCTCCTGCAGCGCTTGTCTATTCTGCAGTTTTTCCCCGAACAACAGATAGATATAGAGAACGAGGACGGGAACGATATGTGTGTATGGATTTAGGTCATTCTGCGGAAAATGTATATTTGCAGTGTGTTTCTCTTAAGATGGGAACTGTTGCCATCGGTGCTTTTGATGATTTGAAATTAAAATTGCTGATTAATATGACAAAAGGAGAAGAACCTCTTTATATTATGCCATTAGGAAAACTGAAAGAAAGTGAAGAAGAAAAATAATTTCCAGTTCGTTCATAAAATCCTTGGGGAACAGAATCGAAGATTAGAATTGAAACTTGTCAAGTTTCCAAAACTTGGTAAATTTTTTATATCTCAGAGTAAATAAATAAAAATCTTTGACATTTTTCTTCATTATAAGCTTTTACATCTAAAGTAAAATATCACCGGAAGGAGCAAAAATGTTTGAAAAATTAAAGAAAATCCTGCAGAAAGTAGATGCTGATTATTCTGATATCCGCTACGAGCAGAAAAAAGATTGTGTTATCACTTTTAATGGGAAGGAGCTCACACGAATCGGTTCGAATTCTACAGACGGATTTGTGGTTAGAATTCTAAAAAATGGAGGATTGTCATCAGTTGCTTTCACAAAAGAAACCGATGCAGATACTGCCATTAAATCAGCTTTGGAAAACGCAGTTTTGATCGGGAAAAATATTAAAAAACCAATCCAATTAGCCAAAGTACCTGTTGTGAAAGAAACTTTTTTTCCTGAAATGAATGAAGATCCTAGGAAAATTACGATTTCCGAAAAGCTCGAACTGGTTCGAAAATATAATGACATCCCTCTTAAAAATTATAAAATTGTAAATACGAATATCGGTTATGTGGATACAATCCGCGAAAAATATTTTGTTACATCTGAGGGAAGCGAAATTCGAGAAGATTTGATCACAACCAGAGTGGGAGGTTTAATCACCAGTAAAGAGGGAAATCTAATTCAGAATATCAGAGTCAGTTCAGGTGGAAGCGATGGTTTTTATAATGTTCGTAACCAGGAAGATAATTTTGCAAATAAAACGAGATTGGTCTTGGATTTACTTAAAGCTAAACCTGTTAAAGCGGGAGTTTTCAACTGCATTTTGAATCCGAGCTTAGCTGGAGTTTTTGCTCATGAAGCATTCGGACACTTTTCCGAAGCAGATATCATCGAGACTTTACCTGCAATGCGGCAGAAGATGCAGATCGGCAGCAAACTTGGCAGTGATGTGCTGAATATCATCGATGATGCAACTATGCCCAATCAACTGGGTTTTTACAAATACGATGACGAAGGAGTGGCTGTTCGTTCTACTCAGCTCATGAAAAACGGCATTCTCACAGGCAGGCTTCATTCGCGTAGAACTGCTTTCGAATTTGATGAGCCTATCAGCGGTCATTGCGTAGCAGAAGATTATCGTTTTGCTCCGATTATCAGGATGGGCACAATATACATCGAAGGCAGTACTCCTACTTTTGATGAATTATTGGAATCTCTTCAAGATGGACTTTACATTGTTGATGCCAAAGGTGGGCAGACTGCTGGTGAGAACTTCACTTTTGGAGCTCAATACGGATATGTTGTCAAAGATGGAAAGCTGGCAGGAATGATACGCGATATCAATATTTCGGGCAATTTGTATCAAACAATGAAAGATATTATCATGGTTAGCAATGATCTGGTTCTCACAAAAACAGGAGGATGCGGGAAAGGACAGACGAATATCCGATCCTGTCATGGAGCGCCGCATATTTTGGTAAACAATGTAGTTATGGGAGGTGTGTAATGGAAAAGCTTTTGGAAATGGCAAAAAAAGTTTGTGATCAGGCAGAAGTCTATTCATATGAACCGGCAACAAGTTCAGTTTTATTTGAAAATGCCAAGCTTCATGATATTGAGAGTTCCATTCATGCTGGTGTGAGTTTAAGAATTATCAAAGATGGAAAACTTGGATTTGCTTATACACGGAATATTCTGAACCGAAATGAAATCTTACAGAATGCCTTGGATTCATTAAAAGGAAAAGTGGAAGCAGAATATGATTTTCCTTTAACTACAGAAATATCAGACCTAAAAACATTTGATCCCTCCATTGAAGATTTGACCACTTCCCGGATGGTTGATGAATTATGCAGAATCTCCGAACAATTCCAATCAAAAACAGATGCGGAAATCTCTTTGGATTCATATAAGCATATTGAAAAAATCATGATTATGAATTCTCAAGGAACCGATATTAACAGTAAGAATGGCGGTTTTGGATTTTATCTCGGATTGATATTTCCCGGTGGAGCTTCCAGTATTTCCCGCTCTCAATCTTATTTCACATTTAAGAAAACACCGCAGAATCTGGTTAATGAAATGATTGAATTCTATAATAGTTCCCAAAAAGTAATCGAGCCAAAAAGCGGGAAAATGAAAGTGCTTTGGATGCCCAAAAGTATGCATACTTTAACCTGGAGAATTCTGAGTGGAACAAGCGCAAAAAGTATTTATGAGAGAATCTCACCAATCGCAGAAAAAATCGGGAAAAAGATCTTTGATGAGAAATTAACTATTCATGATGCTCCTTTGGATGATAAATATCCATGGACACGTGCTTTTGATGATGAAGGTGTAAATTGTCATCCCTTATCAATCATAGAAAATGGTGTTCTGAAAAGCTTTTATTATGATTTGAATTTTGCTAAAAAACTCAATACAAAATCTACAGGTCACGGATATCGAACCAGCAGATGGGGAGGAGAAGCTATTGGCATCAAACCAAATCCAAATCTTACGCATTTACAGATAAAACCGGGAAATGCTTCTTTCTCTGAACTGCTGAAATTCATGGATAAAGGAATGATAATCGAAGGAGCAATGGGTGCTCACAGCGGAAATATTCCCAATGGTGATTATTCAGTTGGAGTAAGTCCCGGATTTTATGTGGAAAACGGTGAAATTATTGGACGTGTGAAAGATGCCATGATTGCCGGTAATGTTTATGATACTCTGAAAAATGTTATTGCCATCGAAGATACTTTGCATCCAAGCTGGAGCGGAAGATTTCCTGCAATTCTATGCGATGATGTAAGTGTAGCTACGAAAAAGTATGATTAATTTTCAGGTTAATAAAATATGCAAATCAGACCATATCAAACATCAGATGAAAAGGAAGTGATCAAACTCTGGTATAAATGCAATCTGGTTGTTCCCTGGAACAATCCGAAATCTGATATTGAACGCAAATTGAAAGTTAATCCCGAATTCTTTCTGGTTGGTATTTTGGATGGTAAAATAATTTCAACTGTGATGGCAGGATATGAGGGACACAGAGGTTGGATGAACTATCTGGCTGTTGATCCGCAGCATCGCAACCTGGGCTATGCCCAAAAAATTATTGAGGTGATCGAAGAAAAATTAAAAGCAATCGAATGCCCAAAGATCAATTTGCAGGTTCGCAGCGAAAATTTAGAAGTAATCAGATTTTATAAGAATCTCGGGTATTATGATGAAAATGTAATCAGTCTGGGTAAACGATTAATTCCTGATGAAGAATATATTTTGTAAGATGATTTTAAGCAATAATTAGAATAATAAATCTTTTGGATAAAATTTATGAAAATTGCATTAGTATCATTACAATTTGAAGAAACTGCCACAGGTGGCGGTGGTGTACATGTAAAGAATATGTGTGACCAGTTTTTGAAATCAGGTCATATTGTTACAGTCATTTCCATCCATACCGAAAAAACAGTTCACAAGGTTCAACTGCAAGATTGGGATGTTCCATTAAGTATCGAAAAACGGGCAAATTTAAGAGTTGTCCGTTTCCTTATCGATAAAGGTATTTCTCAACCTTATGTAGGTGAGAAAAATGAGGAATTTGATAGGATTGAACGATTTGTCAAAGCTTCGATAAAATGGATAAAAAGCAGGCAGAATGAATTTGATGCAATTAGCTTGGAAGGTCATCATATTATTCCCGGACTTATGGCAAAGGAACTGCAAGGAGTTGATATTAGAATAATATCCAAGATTCATTCTTTAGAATCTACTTTTATCTCTAAGCAAGGTGAATCTCTTGGCTCATTTGAAGCAACGAAGGAAATTCTCTCAAAATTGCAAAAATGGGAAGCAATGAGTAGATTTGCAGATTTGATTGTGGTGAATAGTCCTTCTGTAAAAACCGAATTTATTGAAATCCTTAAAAACCAGGATGCATACTCAAAAGAGATTGAACAAAAAATAAAACTAAGTTCAAGCGGCTGTAATGAAAACTTCTTAATGAAAGATGAGGATATCCTGGAAAAATTAGCTCAAATTCCGGAAACAATCAACCTGGTTACATTTTGCCGGATCGATCCAAGTAAAGGAGTAGAATATTCAATAGATGGAGCCAAAGCTGCTGCAGAACTTTGTTCACGAAATTTGTGCTTGTATATTGTGGGAATTCCGGCAACAGATGAATATCTTGAAAAGCTGTATGCAAAAGCAAAAGAAGTACCTGCTAACCTGGAAATAAAATTCCAATTGAAAAAAGCAATCAGTACGCCAGATGAGCAAAAAGAGATTCTGGATGACAAGCACATCTACATTTTACCAACGCTCAAAGAACCTTTTGGAATGTCCATTATAGAAGCATCTGCTAGAGGGAATATGATTGTATCAGCGGATTCTACCGGACCACGTTATATGATATTGGAAAAAAATGATACGGAATATGATTGGGGAATTGCTACACAATGTGGCGTTCTGGCGAAAATTACAGAGGACCATCATAAAAACCTGGCAAATAATATTGGAAAAGCAATTTTCTGGACTATTGATAACTGGCAGAAATGTGCAGAAAATATTCTATTTTTCAATAAAAAAATCAAGCAGAAATGGACCTGGGAAGGAATTGCAAAACAATCCCTGGAATTTTTTCAAAGATAAAAAATAACATTTACTGAAGGTAATATGAAAAAAAATCTTTCTTTCATTTTATTTATTTTAATTACAATGGCAATTTTCTCGGAAACAAGCGATTCGGTTGAACCTGTAATTCATAAGAAACCGGAAAAGATCTCTGCTGCAGAACAGAGATCACTTCTCAGAGATCCACCTGTTGGAGAAGAAATAGTCAATCCGGCAGAATTCGGACGAGCAGAAGGAGTTTTTTTAGCTTGGTCCGGTTGGGGAATAGATACTATCACTGATGTTGCTTATGCAGTGGCGGAGGATTTTCAGGTTTATATGCTTGTAGCAAATACCTATAACCAGACAATTGCCTACGACCATTTAGCTGCAAATAGTGTGAACATGGAAAATGTCAGTTTTATTCTTGATAACGCTATTTCAAGCTCGAGTATGTGGATAAGGGATTATGGTCCATTCTATATTTATGAAGATGGAGATAGAGGAATTATCGATTATGTTTATGGCACTTATCAGACTGACGATTTTATTCCCATAACAATTGCGAACTATTTTGGTTTTCCATATTATAGCAACAATTTGGTTCATCATGGTGGAAATCACATCACAGATGGAAATGGAATGGCATTCGTTTCAACAAATATTTACAATTATAATCCTGGTTTTTCTCAAGAACAAATTAGTAACGATTTCAGAGATTATTTGGGAATAGATTCTTTGATTGTTGTCGCACCGATGAATGGAGATGGAACCGGTCATATAGATATGTTCTGCAAACTTTTGAGCGATACTTTATTCATTGTTGGCGAATATGAATCTGCTACAACAAGTTATCCTGGTGATTATGAACTTTTAAATAATCTTGCAATTTATCTGGATTCTGTAACCAATATTGATGGCAGAGATTTTAAAGTTGAAAGAATTATAATGCCACCATATTATTATGGCGGACCAGCAGGTACAATAAATTATACATACACAAATTCCTTGATTATCAATGACAAAGTTCTGGTTCCAATTTATGGTTTTGAAACTGACGAAGAAGCTTTGAACACTTATGCAAGGTTAATGCCGGAGCATGAAATAATCGGTTTGAATTCCAGCTTTATCATCCAATATTGGGGAGCAACTCATTGCATTACAAATCTTCATCATAGCCAGAATCCTCTGATTGTGTTTCATGAAAAAATAGATAGTTTAGATTACAATGTTTCTCCTCAAATAAAATTCAGGCTGAATCCGAAATTTGAAAATTCACAAGCATCTGTTTTTTATAAATTAGAATCTGAAGTGTTTTATACAGAAATTCCAGCGAGTCTTTTAAATGGAATTTGGAACGCAACATTACCTGCTATGACAGAAAATTTCAATTATTATATTTATGGTGAAGCAACTTCAGGTGAAAATGAATTTGAAACGACTTTACCTGAAAATGCACCTTTTGTAACTTTTGAAGTTTATGTTCAAAATGTATTTGCTCAAAACAATATTGTTAAACCTTTTATAGAGCTTTCAAATTTTCCCAATCCTTTCAATCCGGAGACCATGATAAAATTTACCACCGAGAACACCGAATACACCGAAATAATAATCTACAATATAAAAGGGCAGAAGATAAAGAAATTAGAAATCAGAAATTTGAAATTAGGAATTAATGAAGTTATCTGGGATGGAACAAACCAAACAAACAAACTGGTTTCTTCCGGAATTTATTTCTATAAACTTAAAACCGCTAATTACGAACAAACACGAAAAATGGTGTTAATGAAATAGTTCTTGACCCCCTCTTTTTCTCCCCCTAATTAGGGGGAGATATTGGGGATTGAAAGCATGTGATTTTCAGAGAGTTAGAAAGATGATCCTTATGAAATAAGGGAATTTAATCCCGATTGTTTTATCTGAGGGGCAACATTTCCTTTTAATGAAATAAGTGAATTTAGCCCCGACGGTTTTTGTCGGGGCAACATCTCCTTTTTAATGAAGTAGGGAAAGCTCTTGCACGCCAACCCGACCTGTCACGCCATAGCTTTAGCGAAGGCGGAAGTTGTACGAAGGCTGGAGCTGTCCGAAAGAATTATTCCGTCAACGCTCCGAGCTTTCGGAACGTTCTTTGATATAAGCAACTTTGAACACATAAAAGCATATGTCTTTTTTTCGGAGATGTGGATATTGAAGTGTAGAATATTGAAATTCTTAACACTTCTGAACTCATAAAATTTTTTACACTTCTTTAAATCATTGATCCTCAACTATTCAAAAAAGGAGTGCTTATGAAGTCTTATTATTTTACTTTTATCATTTTTCTGCTTATCATCTTCTATCAATTATTTTCAGCAGGTAGATCTGAAGGAGCAATATCTCTAGGAATTCCTGATTCCACCCAAATACAAATCCTGACTGTTGAAGACGGATCTTCATTTAAAGGAAGAATTATCGAAGTTGGTGAAGAGGAAATTAAATTTGAAACCAAACATGGGATTATGACTATCTCTGTTTTTGAGATCACTGACCTAAAACAGGTTTCAAAAGACCAGCTTAAAGATGGAAAATACTGGTTTCCTAATCCTAATTGTTCTCGTCTATTTTTTGCTCCAACTGCAAGAATGCTGAAACAGGGAGAAGGATATTTCGCAGATTATTTCATTTTCTTTCCAACTGTTACTTTTGGAATCACCAATAATATTACTCTTGGAGGAGGATTCTCAATACTACCTGGTATGGATCTGGATGAGCAGATCCTTCTCTTCACTCCTAAAGTAGGAATAAAGACATCCAAAAAAATGGATCTAGCCATTGGTGCACTTGTTGTGAAACTACCTGAGAGTACATCAGCAGGGATTCTTTATGGTGTGAGCACTTTTGGCTCTCTAGATAAAAGTATAACGGTAGGATTAGGATATGGCTATTTCGATGATGAACTTGCTGATAAACCAATTGTTGTGCTGGGTGGAGAACTAAGAACGAGCAGAAATATATCTCTGGTTACCGAAAACTGGGTCATACCGGAAAAAGATACACCGGTTATTTCAGCCGGTTTACGTTTCTTCGGTGAAAAAATAAGTGCGGATTTCGCTTTAATTTTTCCATTAGAAAAAGATGTATTCACCTTTCCATATATAGATTTTGTTTATAAATTTTAACCAAAAAAAAGGAGGTCTCATGTTAAAATCTATGATTAATCCCGTTTTGTCGGGGAAAACACTTATTTTGTTTTTTGTTTTATTAGTAGTAACAACTTGTTTGTACTCCACCATCATCAACGTTCCAGCCGATCAACCAACGATTCAGAATGGAATCTATGCAGCAGTTGATGCTGACACAGTACTGGTAGCAGAAGGAACTTATGAAGAAAACATCAATTTCGACGGGAAAAACATTGTGGTTGCTTCCAATTACATTATCACCCAGGATACAGTTCAGGTGAACCAAACCATTATTGACGGAAATCAAAATGGTACGGTGGTTACATTTGAAAATGGAGAGAATGATACCGCAGTTTTAACTGGTTTCACTATTACAAATGGTAGCGGAAATCAAGATCAGTTTGGTGGTGGAATTGTAATAGTCAATGAATCTCAACCGACGTTAGAATATCTTGTAATCACAGAAAATACAGCACTGCGTGGAGCAGGAATTTATTGTAATGATTTTTCTGAATTGACAATGAACAGTGTGCTTCTGAGTTATAATGTCGCTGATAATATAGCTGGTGGAATCTATTGTATAAATTCAAACATGCATCTTGAAAATTGCGTTTTCTATGAGAATGAAGCAATAAGTGATCACAGTGGGGCGATCAATTATTATGTTAACTCAGATAACTTAAATATTTATGATGTGGAGATCGAGCATTGCTATTTTATGGAAAATCAAAGCCCGGGAACGGCTGGAGTTGGTGTCTATTTGGCTGATGGATTGAATACCACGATTGAAGCCTTTGTTAGAAATAGTTATTTCCTTGGAAATTCCAGCATGAGTAATACTGCTTTTAGATTTAGAGGGGAAGGTGTGATTTTTGAACTTACAAATTGTACAATTTCAGAAAACGAAGCAGTAAACTACACAGCAGGTGGAGCATTTAATACCGGCAGTACAGGTAAAGTAATGAATTGTTTATTCAGTTCCAATATAGCCAATACAGGGGGTAGCAATTGGAATAGCGGTGGTCCAACAGTTTGGAGCGGAGCTAATGTAGACTTTGTGAATTGTACTTTCGTTGATAATTCCGCTGCTTCCGGTGCAGGACTAACCGTGGGAGGTGGTGGAATAGCTACATTAACCAATTGTATTTTCTGGGGAAATAGCTTTGAACAAATCGGTTTGACTGAACAGAATGACCAGGGTGGAACTTTAACCGTAAATTATTGTGATGTGCAGGACGGAATTGACTCCATTGGTGTTAGTCCTCTTTCAACCTTGAATTGGGGTGCTGGCAATATTGATGAAGACCCATTATTTGTTGGAACTGGAGATTATCCATTCTCTCTTCAAGATTTATCTCCCTGTGTTAATACAGGAATTCCAGATACAACCGGTTTGAATCTGCCTGAGTATGATCTGGCTGAAAATCCTCGAGTGTACGGTGGAAGAATTGATATGGGAGCTTATGAAAATCAGAATGTTGTTGTAGGTGCAAATGATGATTTAATCCCACTAGCTACAAAACTTAACCAGAATTACCCGAATCCATTCAACCCAACCACAACAATAGAATTCAGCATCGAACAAAATGAACAAATGGAATTAGAAATCTATAATTTGAAAGGTCAGAAAATACGACAGTTTTCAATATTCAATGGTCAATCTTCAATAGTTTGGGATGGTACAGACCAAACAAGTAAACCCGTTTCATCAGGAATATATTTTTATAAATTGAATGTTAATGAAGAAACTGAAGCTATTCGAAAGATGATTTTATTGAAATAAAATCAGTTCTTTAATTTTAAAATGTGTTTCTATTTGTAGAAAAATCTTTACAAAACTCTTGTAGTATTTTCTCTCGAGTCCGAACTTAATTCTATCAGGAGGAGTTATGAAAATTAACAAATTATTTTTGATCTTAGTAATAGTTTTTACAAACTGCATCTGGGCTCAGAGTATCGCAGAGTGGCATACTTCAATGGGTTCTTTCCAGGTTATGCTCAGGGAAGACCTGGTTCCGATAACTGCTGGAAATTTTATGGATCTTACAAATTCAAACTTTTATGATGGTCTGATATTTCACCGCGTAATTGCAGATTTCATGATCCAGGATGGATGTCCTTATGGAACAGGTTATGGTGGTCCCGGCTATACTATCCCCGACGAATTTCATCCGGACCTGTTGTTTGATGAACCGGGTGTGATTGGTATGGCAAATACAGGTTCACCTAATTCTGCCGGTTCACAATATTTTATCACTGTTGTTCCCACTTCCTGGCTTAACTGGAGTTATGCTGCCTTTGGTAACGTGATTCAAGGAATGGATGTAGTAAATGATATAAGTGTGGTTCCAACCACTGGTGCTGGCGGAAATCCACCGAATAAACCTCTAATCGATGTTGATATAGACAGCATTAGAATTGTTACACCTCAGCTTTATGCAATTATACCGGAAGATGATTCTTTATACATAGACGAAGGTGAATCAATAGTTTTCGGAGTATTATCGGATGATGAAAATCTTGAGTATTTCTGGTATATTGATGATGTACTTCAGGATGAATCCGATTTTATTTTTAGCGTAACTTTTGAAAATGATGGAGAATACATAATTGAATCTATAGTTTTCAATGGGAATTATGAATATCCCACAGCGTGGTATGTTTTTGTAAATAACACAAATATTGAAGAACAAATTTGTTCGAATACAAATTATTTATTTCAGAATACTCCCAACCCATTTAATCCTGAGACAATTATCTCATTTAATGTCATAGCAGAGGACGCTGAGAACGCAGAGCTTGTCATCTACAATCTGAAAGGACAAAAGGTGAAGCAATTTGCAATGAGGAATTTGAAATTAGGAATGAATAAAGTTGTCTGGAACGGTACGGATGATTCCGGCAAATCTGTTTCTTCAGGAATATATTTTTATGAACTGAAATCCGGAGATTATCAAGAAATTAGAAAGATGATTTTATTAAAATAAACCTTAGATTTTACCTTTCGAGTTGAGAAGAACGAAGTGATGTCGACTCGAGCTACCAAATTTTACATGTAAAAAGATATAATCCAGAATTATAGTTGTTTTAATCCCTCAAAAGTAAAAACGAATTCGTTTAATAACAATTTTGTTTGATAACAGCTTTGTTTAATAACGGAATCGTTATAAAATAAAATTATTTATTGACAATTATGTTCTCAAATATTGTTTTGTCTTCAGATAAATTGGAGGAAGATAATGGAACATTTGAGAAAAATTGATATCAATACAGGCGCAGCAGTTTCTGGAAAAGACTTCTTTAATAGAGAAAAAGAATTCGAATCATTCAAAAGAAGATTGAACTCGACAAAACATATTGTTATTTCCCAAATAAGACGGACAGGAAAAACAAGCTTTATGAAAGAGTTTATTAAGCGAAACCAAGGATCACCAATATTATATTTAGCTGTTCAAGGCTGCCAAACAGAAGAAAATTTTTATAAAAGAATTTACGCTCAAACCATTGAATATTGCAAAAATGAAAAAGCTTTGGATTTTATGAAAAATAAATGGAATAAAATCACTGAGATCATTCCAGAAATAAAGGGAGTTAAGCTTGGTCAAATAAAAGAAACAAATGATCAAATTGTGGATAAGTTAATTAAAATATTTAAGAAAGAACAATTCATACTATTCATAGATGAATTTCCAGATTTTATAATAAATTTGAAAAAAAACGGAACAGTTGAATCTTTCCTTGGAAGATTTAGGGATTTCAGGAACGAATGTGATAAATTAAAAACTGTTCTAACCGGTTCGATAAATCTCATTAGAACGGTTTCCAAACTCGGTCTTTCAGATAAGTTGAACGAGTATAAAACATTTAAATTCTCTTTGTTTTCAAAAAGTAGCAGTTTACTCTTATTTCGGTGTTTACTTTTTTCAATTGATTATGAATTAAACAAAAAGGAACAAAATTATATTCTGCCTTATATTGAAGATGGAATGCCGTATTTTATCCAACTTCTGGCAGACAATATAATGGATATTTCTCCTGAAAATAAAGTAATAACCATCAATAATCTAAAAGTAGCAATAAAGAGATTCAGGCAACTTGATGAATTCGGGTTGGAACAGTTTCACGATCGATTAAATAAATATCTAAAAGAGGAGAAACTTGAAAAACCGGCAAAGATCATTTTGAGTCATCTTTCACACGACAAATTAGATTTCGACGATCTGTATTCTTTTGTTGATAATGAAATAAATAGAGAACAATTGGATGAACTTCTAAATCGTCTCGAAGAAGAAGCATACATCAAGAAAGAAGGTGAAGATTATGCGTTTCTTTCCAAACTGATGGCTGGTTGGTGGAGAGAGAAAAAACATTTTGAAAGGAGATAAAAAATGCAATATCCTTGGGACCCAAGATTAAAAAGTTACAAAGAATTGAAGGCAACAGAATTCATTTCACAGAAAGTTGTAGATCAAATAATGAAAAGTTTAAATCCTGATAAAAAAGGGAAATTAACAAATCAATCTTGGCTGATCTACGGTGCAAGAGGAATGGGAAAATCTCACGCTCTAACCTTGATTTATCACAAAATCAAAGAGGATGAAAAACTTTCTAAGAAATGGATTCCAATTCTCTGCCCCGAAGAATTATTTACGGTAAACAGCTTATACAGGTTATTTAAAAAATTCGCATCTCTAATTATCTCTGAATTGGACTGTCAGAAAAACATAATTAATTGTGGCAAATTTAAAACCGAGATTGAAGCTATAGATAAAACTAAAATTACAGGTGATGCAAAACAAAGAAAAGAGCAGGAAAATGAATTAACTGAAAAATATTTGAATGTCTTTTTGGAATTGGGTAAATCAGTAAAAAGAAAATTTATCTTCTTAATTGAAAACTTACAGGAAGTTTTCAGTAAACAAATCACAGAAAATGATCAGAAACGATTGCGAGATATTTTTTATCAATATCCTGATTTGATGATCTGGATAGCTTCTGCTGTTCAAATTCCCGGAAAATTAGCAGATTATGGCATGCCTTTCTATCATTTTTTCAGAACCCGAAAATTGGAAGGAATGAACAGCGATGAAATAATGAAAATGCTCAATAATTTTTGTGATATTTATAATGCTAACAAATTGAAAAAGAATCTAAAGGAAATGAAATCAGATATCAGCGTTTTCGGTTTACTTTCCGGCGGCAATCCCAGACTGATCATAATGTTATATAAATTCTTGGAAAACGGCGAAGTTAAGGGAATTAAAGAAATGATGAAAATATTTATTTCTGATCTTACCCTATATTTTCAGAAAGAAACTGAAACTTTAGCTCACCAACAGAGGTTGATTATCGATTCTCTTTGTCTTCACATCTTCCCTTTACTATCAACTAAGGATATTGGAGAATCTTGTAATCTACCGGATAATATAGTGAATGCTCAAGTTAATAAATTAAAAAGTACACATTGGTTAAGAACGGAAAAAGTAGATAAATTAAAAAATGATCTTTTTATTATGAATGAGTACATTTACCGAGTATGGTACCAAATGAGGCTTGGCGGAATATATCAGGAGAAAGCAAGCTGGATTTCAGAATTTTTGAGTTTCATTTATCCAGCGAAGAAAATTCAACTGAAAATTGGGGAATTGGAAAATCTGACTTCGAAAGGAGAACTTGAAGATAAAGTTTTTATTCGATCTGAACTTGAGATTTTTAAGAAAGCTTTGGAATGGCAAGAAAAGGATGATGTGAAAAAGTATTTTGAGATTTTGAAGAATAAAAATTTAGGCACTGATGAGAAACCGGATAAAGTAATGGATAATATTATTAACTTATTCACAGCTGGTAAATTTAAAGAAAGTCTATCTCTTTTAGAAAAGTATAATAAAATAATCCCGAAAATCTTTTATTATGGGACCAAAGGATTTATCAATAGAGAATTAGAAAAATATTCTGAAGCAATAAATTCTTTTTCAAAAGTAATAGAATTAGATTCTAAAGATGACATTATATATATCAATCGAGGAATTTGTTATACAGAGCTAAATGAATATACAAAAGCAATTGAGGATTTCAACAAAGCGATCAAATTGAAACCAGAAGATGCTTATACTTATTACAATCGAGGAATTTGTTATGATGAATTAAAAGAATATAAAAAAGCAATTGCGGATTATACAAAAGCAATTGAATTAAATCCTGAAGATGATGCTGCTTATTACAATAGAGGAAACAGTTATTCAAATTTAAAACAATATGATGAAGCAATCAAGGATTATACAAAAGCAATTGAATTAAATCCTAATGATGCTTTAACTTATAACAATAGAGGAAATAGTTATTTAACTTTAAAAGAATATGATAAAGCAATCAAGAATTATACAAAAGCAATTGAATTAAATCCTGAATATGTATTTGTTTATCATAATAGAGGAATGTCTTATGCTCATTTAAAAAAAATTGATAAATTTATAAAAGATTTTCAATTATTTACATTAAAGATAGAAGTTTTTCCAATTTTTATAAAACCTACTTATGATTTTTTGTATAAATTTATTGCTGATAACTTCAAAGTATCTGATTCTATTCAAAATCTATTTAATAAAGGAATATCTATAGGGAGGATATTGAAGCATATCCTCATCCTTCTACATTTCAAACAAAATGAAGTAATTAAAACCTATTTTTCCGAAAAAAGTTGGAAAATCCTGGAGGATTTAAAAAGTCCTTATCCTTTAGTTATATCTTTCTCTGCACTTTTTAATCTCATCGAAGCTGTAAGTTCAACAGATTCGAAGTATATGGAATTTGCAAGTTTATGGATTAATATAATAAAACATATTGAATTTGAAAATGAAAATCAGAGAGAGGATATATTCAATAAATCACTAATGTTAATTTATGCTTATGCAGTAAAAGAAAAGAAAAGCGCAGAAAAGACTGAGCAGGTTTTAAAACTTATCAATAAAGAGTATCATCCAATCGCAGAATCACACTTTTATATCCCAACCGCTTTGATTGATGAGAAAGACCCGGATGTGCAGAGAATGATGAAAGATCCGATATTCAAAGAAACTGTTGAAAAAATTAAGATTCAGAGGGAGAATATTTAGCGTTTGCCTGTAGACTCTAATCCTTTCGAGTAGAATCTGAAAAAGAACAATTCGACTCGAGTTAAGAACTGAAAAAGTCCCTCTCCTGTTTTTTAGGAGAGGGATTTAGGGTGAGGTCTATTTCATCAAAACAATTTTCTTTACACTTGTATATCTGCCTATTTCTCCAACAGCATCCAAAGTCATAAAATAAATACCGCTTGTAACTTCCTGGTTATTATCATCCCTTCCATTCCAAACAACATCATGATAACCGGCATTTAATTTATCTGCCAATATTGTTTTTACTTTCTGTCCCTTTGTATTGTAAATATTTAAAGTAACATCTGAAACTGCTTTCAAAGCAAAACTTATTGTTGTCTCAGGATTAAACGGGTTCGGATAATTTCCAATCAGAGCCGTTGAAATAGGAATCAGAGGATTTTCAGTATTAACCTGTTCAAAAATTATTTCAATGGGATCAGATTCATAACCGCCAGCATAAAGAGCAGAAACTCCATAAGTGTAAATACCAACAAGCACATCTGTGTCTATATAATAATCATCAGTGGTAGTTCCGATGAGAATATCATTTTTGTAAATTTTGTATTCATCCAATCCACGAACCATAATAGGAGGTTCCCAGGTAAGGATAACATCGCTACCGGAACCCATTGCAACCAGATTTTCCGGTGGATTCAGAACAACTGTAGCCACAACTTCCGCAGGTTCAGATTCTCCTTCATCATATACTGCTGTTACCATGAAAGAATAATCTCCCGGTGCAAAAGGACCGATGAAATCGAATGGCGGACCTGGTGTGAATCCCAACAAACTACCGTCATAATAAACATTAAAACCAATAAGCTCTCTTTGATTTTTGATTTTTGTTTTTGTTCGAGTTTCAATACTCCAAGTAAGACGAATAATAGAATTATAATCGATAACTGTTGCAGTTAGGTTTTGGGGTGGATATAAAATTACAACTGGTTCCATTTCAAAATCTACAATTACAACTTGGTTGGTAATGACTTCTACATCTTCAATTGTAAGGTCATAATAACCATCAGCAGTGCAGGTGAAATTGTGAGTTCCGGGAGCAATATCAAAAGTGTAAGTTCCATCGGGACCGCTTAAAGCCAAGCCGGAAATATCTGCTCCTTCGATCGGTAAACCTGTGTCTATATCTGTTACAGTTCCTTCCACTGTTCCAATATTAAATGTACTTATCGGAGGGAAGACAATGTAATCTATCCAACCACAATCATCTCCTGTGCTGACATATACATCTTTTGTATATTCCCATTTGAAGGTATGGTTTCCGGCAGATACAGGATATGTTTCCTGGTTCCAACCACTTGTTCCGCTCCAGGAACCAAGCTGGGTATTATCAACATAAAATCTTAAATAATCATAGTTTGCTTCGGAAGAAACTTTCCGATAAAAACTGATCTCTCCATCTGCAACTACATCAGCAGTCAACGTCAGTGATGTTGATTGATTGTGGCTAATCGAACCGGATTTCGCACAATACATTCCTTCATAAGCTCCGGTAGTTGTAATCCAATCTGCATTACCTCCAAATTCCCAGTCGAAACTAAGAAAATTATTATTTTCAAAATCTTCAATCATAATGCCAACCACACAAGTAATTCCGAAGTCTGTGCTATATGTGCCGGCATTTGCTGTAATATTCAGGTTAAATGCCAAAAGTTCCCCAATGGGAGTAACTGTATCTACAGTGAATGTGAAAATTCCAAATCCTGTTTGCCCTGCATTCAGATCACCAAAATCAACATCATCATTATTCATGAATACATAAGTAGATGTAGTAGATAATAGTCCTATGACATCTTCAGCCAGTTGAGTGCCGTTATTGCGAATCGAAACCAGCATATCAATTGTTTCCCCGGGATCGATAAAGCCATTATTATTACCGATCATTTCATCTATTTCATATCCTAATAAAGCAATATAAACACCGGCAATATCACTGATAGATTCAATTGCATCCAGATCAAATCCAGCATCCGGTGCTGTTTGAGAACCATCTCCGTCATCAACTATTTTAATGAACTGAGCATCTATCAAACCTCCTATAGCCAGATCAAATTCAGTCGTACCATTTCCTGCTCCCAGCGATTGCCAGGGTCCGTCTATAGTTTCACTTGCATAACAATCATAACCTTCCGGGGAAGTATCACCTTCATAAATTTTCACGTCATTCCCCGGTCCGTCAATAACGGGGAATTGCATATCAAGAACAACCCAGCCATCTTTACCAATGGAGTAATTTCTATTATCAGGAGCTCCAATAACTCCGGGTGTATCGCCTTCATCTGCTGTATTATTATCCGGGATATGAGAGCTGCAAATTCGATAAACAAATTGACCATCCTGTGGTGTAAGTTGGAAGTCAGTAGTTATGGAACTATTGGAAGTTACCGTTACGCCTGTGATCGTCTGAGTTTCATAACCATTTGCCACGATCGTAATATTGTAAGTTCCGGGCAAAACGTATTTATGGTAGTCACCCACAGCGGGATCTGTATAAAGTGGGAAATAATCATTAATAAAAACTGCTGCTGTAACCGGATCACCGGTATTTACATCGGTTACTATTCCTTCCAGACCGTAACCGGAATATTCTATCATTGCCAGCATTGCAGGTTTATTATAGTTGTAAAACATCATTATCTGGCTAGTAGGTGGATCTTTATCATAAGAAATTTCCATCGACCAACTGATCGAACCGGCAGCACCATAATTTGTATCTTTTGTGCTTCCATTAATGGGATACATTCCCGTGCAACCCTGACCATATTGCATATTTGCATAACCGGATGTAGATGAATAAATGCCTGCAAGCTGAAGTATATGACCAAAATCCGGACATTGGTCGGCACGATAACTCCAGGGGCAGGAAATAAATTCTGTTCCGCTGTGATAGGTAGTATGCACAACGAACTGTCTGCCATAAGTTGCATCACGAAGTGCTTTTGATTCTACCTGAGAAAAGGCTCCGCTGCTACCTCCCCAGCCATCCCACATATAGCCTGCATCACGATTTAGGTCCACACCATTAGCATTATAACGGCTATCCGCAACACGACCATCAGGATTTACACTATAATAAATCCATATTTCGCGGTTATCTATAAGATCGGCAATATACGGGTCTGTACTATAATCACGACACAGATCACGGGCAAAGCGAATGCAATTTTCAGAACATCCTACTTCATCACCATGAATACCACCGTCGAACATTACTTCTGCTTCATTCTCATCCAATGAAACATTATCACTTATCTTGAGAGCACCCAGTTCCCTGCCCTGCACGGAAGTACCAAACATATGCTTTTCACAGATATCGGGAAAGGTTGCAGCCAGACTGTCTGCCAAAGCTACAATTTCTTCATAAGTATGATATGCTACGCGAGTGGGATCCATGGACTGCCAGAAATTCCTGGAAAATTCATTCAGATCTTCTCGTTCTATTTTGTATCGAAGTCCTGTAGATTTGATCATTTCAAGTTCGGATGGAATAACAAATAATAAAGCTTCACCATTGGGATAGATATCTCCATTCAAACGAAGTTCAGCTAATTTTGCGAGTTCCGATTGATTGTTATAAAAAACTCTCACTTCCATTTCGTTTAAACGCCAACCTTCAGCATTCAAAGCAAAAACTAAAATTGATAATATAAATAATAAAACAAATTTTCTCATGGAAAACCTCCGATTATAATATATTTTTGTTTAATAAATTATGCAATAAATATTCCAGAATAATTATGAATTATTTTTTATTTTTATGAAAATAAGTAAGGGTTTTGTTCCTGATTCAACCAGTTCAACCAGTTCAACTAATTCAACCATTCCGACTTGTCGGGCGTAGCTTCAGCGAAGACTGAAGGTCGAGCAAGAAGAATATCTCTGGCAGAAACCATTCGAAAGGTTTTTTATTCATCACAATCTACACATTCTTTATAACTCATGTGAGTTTTAAAACGTGTAATTCCGATCTTACCAAAGAAGGAATCGATCAAAGAATAGATAACCGGTATCAGAAACAGGGTCAAAATAGTAGCAAAAGCCAGTCCGAAGGCTATACTCACCGCCATTGGTTTCCAATCTGCAACAGCTTCCGCAGTGGAAAGCATCATCGGCATCAGTCCGAAAATAGTAGTAACCGATGTGAGGATGATAGGTCTCAGGCGAAGTGCTCCGGCATTGATAAGAGAATTCCAGCGGTCGACCCCCCGTTCACGTTCTCTGTTAACAAAATCCACCAGAACCAGTGAATCGTTCACAACCACCCCGGCAAGTGCCACAACAGCCACCAGGGAATTGAGAGAAGCCGGCAAACCGGTAACCAACAGTCCCACAATTACACCGATTAAAGAGAAGGGAATAGTCATCATCACTATAAAGGGCTGAACATAAGATTTGAACTGAGCAGCCAGGATGGTGAATATCAATAGAAGTGCAACTCCAAAAGCCAGGAAGAGCGAGTTATAAGATTTCCTCTGTTCCTCTGCAACACCGCCAAATTCAAGTTGATATCCGGGAAAACGCTGCTGGAAATTGGAAAGAGTTCCTTGTTCTCCTGTAATTTTGCTTCCCATAAGGATCTGCACTACTTCATCTGTGGTTCTCTTTTTCGTTTTATTATCTGCCTGATAAAATGAATTGTTTCCCGTAACAGTTATTATCCGCTTTTTATTACGATGGTTTATCTGAGACAATCCTGATATGATCTCAAATTCTGCCAGATCTTTCAGTGCTATAAGGTCACCCTTTATAGTGCGTATCTTCAAATTTTCCAAGTTATTCAGATCATCGATCTGATCTTCCTGCAAACGAAGTACGATATCATATTCATCTGTTCCTTTTCCTCTATACTGGGAAATAGTGGAACCATACGAAGCAGTACGCACTAAACCGGCGATCTGCGATACCGTGAGACCGTAAACGGCAAGTTTTTCGTGTTTTGGGACGATCTGCACTTCTTTCTTTCCGGGAATAAAACTATCTTCGATATCCGCTACACCCGGAATATTTGCCAGTTCATCTTTAATGATATTCCCAATATATTCCAATCGCTCCAGGTTATCTCCTTTTACTCTGATCTCAACATCATTACCTGTGGGAGGTCCCTGGTTTGGTTTTGCAAACTGATATGTATACAATCCGGGAAGTCCCTTCAGAAAAGAGCGGATAGAATTTTTTATCTGATCGTGCGAGAACGTTAAATCATCAATCAAATCTATTCTTAACTGAGCATTATTTGTCTTAGTATCCCAGCGATGATTTCTGGCCATCATGCCCACAGTGGTTACAACTGCTTCAATATCCTCTCTTTCTTTCATAGTGCTGATATATTCTTCGATATTGGAAACCACTCCATTTGTTACATCCAGGTTGGTTCCTATGGGTGTTTGTAAACGGAGTATTATGGTTTTGGGAGTTTGTGCGGGGAAAAATTCAAAGGGAACAAGCCTGAACACTATAGTCATTATAGAAAGGATTAAAGCTGTAATTACAGTGAGAACAAAAAGAAAACGATGACGAAGCACAAATTTGATGGCACGCTTGTATTTTTTTACAAGAGCATCATGAATTTTGTGCGGTTTCTTATTTTCCGGAGTAACAGGTTTAGAAAAATCTGCGATATGAGACGGCAGAATGACCAGACTTTCAAACAATGAAGCTAATAAAGCTAATGAAACAACTATCGGGAATACCCGCATGAATTTTCCCATCATACCCTGCATCATTAACATGGGAACAAATGCTGCTGCTGTGGTGCTGACCGCTGCAATAACAGGCCACATTATTTCCTGTGTTCCCTTGATAGCTGCTTCTTTAGTTGACATCCCCTGCTCCACATATCGGTGTACATTTTCCAGCACAATGATAGCATCATCAACTATCATTCCCAGAACCAGAACCAGTCCAAATAATGTGAGAGTGTTCATTGTTACATCAAAATACTGCATCAGGATAAAAGTAAGCAGGAAACTGAATGGGATTCCAAAAGCGGCGAATAGAGCATTTCTCCATCCCAAAAATACAAACAGGGAAATGAAGACCAGGATAACTCCGAAAAAGGCACTAGTTCCGAGAGTATTAACGCTGTTTTTCACATCAATGGAACCATCATTCCTAATGGTAGCTTCCAATCCGGGGACATCTTTTTTGAAATTCTCTACATATTTGCTAATATCTTTCATTACTTTAATGATGTTGCCATCAGCTTTTTTATAAACGAATAATGTGACACTCGGATTTCCATCCAATTTGGAAATAATGGCGCGTTCTTCCAGGGTATCTTTTACCGTAGCCACATCTTGAATTCTTATGGCACGTCCGTTCGCATCCATCCTGATAACCAGATCATTGATCTCCTGTGTATCTTCAAATTCACCTACTGTTCGAACAATGAATTCTACTCTGCCAAATTTTACAGTTCCTCCCGGAACATTCATATTTCGCATATTGACAACATTTTGCAGATCGTTTAGAGACAGTCCGTATTCATCCAGTTTATTAGCATCACCTTCTATCCATATTTCTCGTTCGCGGGTGCCGTGAATACTCACTTTGGAAACATACTCAATATCGAGAAAACCATCTCTCAAATCTTCCGAAATTTCTCTGATGGCATTCCCTGAAAAATCTCCTCCAATAACAACTGCACACATTTCATTCACTTCACGCATATTCAAACGGATCATCAGTGGGTCTTCCGCATCCCCGGGCAGATCTCTTACCTTATCCAATTCAGACCTAAGATCGTTTTCTGCCTTATCGATGTCTGCATCAGGTTCAAATACAACATAAACTGTTGCCCTTCCCTCTGTGGCAGTGGATTCGATATAATCGATGTTATCTATATCCGCTATTTCTTCTTCGATTTTCTGAATAACCAACTGTTCCATTTCCGCCGATGATACTCCCGGATACATAACTATTATAATGAAAGAACCAAAATCTACAGCCGGCATTTCTTCTTTTGGGATTTCGATCATAGTATAAATTCCCACGATGAAGACGACGATCATCAACATATTTATCAAAACAGAATTATTAACTGAAAATTTCGCTATGGACATTATTACTCCTTTTTTTGAAACCACGAATTAACACTAATTATCACGAATTTTATATTTTAGCAACGAATCCGCCTTCATTACATTTCGTCGTGGCAGGCAAAACTAACAATACTAACCACAGAGAACACCAGCCTTCGCAATGCTTCGGCTTGGCAGGCGGAGAGCACGGAGCAAGACTTGACTTGCAATGACTGAAAGGAATGTGAGTTAAGAATTGCGACCGATTGCTGATAGGTTGTTCTCGACTCACGCTTTGCTGCGAGTCAAGTCCATTTGGTGTATTTCGGTGTTTTCGGTGTTTAATTTTTTTGTGCATTTTTGTGGCTTAAAGTCCTTTCCTTATTTCTACAGAAGAACCATCTTCCAGGTTTTCCATACCTTCAATTACAAGTAATTCACCCTTTTCTATTCCATCTGTAATTATTATGTTCTCACCTACTTTTTTTCCAATAGTAACCTTACGTTGCCTTGCCATGTTGTCTTCGATTATGAATACAAATTTCTGATCGTATTCCTGAACTATATTGTTCAATGAAGTAAAAATGACATTCTCATTAATATTGCTCCGGATGCGACCTTCTATAACCATACCTGCAAAAAGTTTGCCTTCTGGATTATCCATAATGATCTCCACCGGATAATTAGTTGCTCCATTAACCGGTTTAATGCCTACTCCTGTAATTATTCCTTTAAAGGTTTCAGGATGGGAATCGTGATATATTTCCACTTGTTGTCCCTTCTTAACGTATTTAATGCCGCTTTCACCGATCCCGGTTTTGATAACCAGCTTGCGGGAATCTACAATTGTGCAAACCTGCATACCTGTGGAGATCGTTTGACCAATTTCAAGATTCATGTCGGCAATGTAACCCGAAACCGGAGCTGTGAATTGAGAGTTATCCAGATTTTGCTGTGCGTTTTCCAGGTTTGCCTTTGCACCATCCCAACCTGCTTTGGCAGATTTGAAGGAACTGGTTGACTGCACATATTCGGCTTCAGAGATATTTTGCTCTTTATGCAATTTTTCAGAAGCCTGCATTTGCATTTCTGCAACTTCATAAGTTGCTTCTGCAGCAAGTAAAAAAGCCTTTGCCTGATCAAGCTGGTTCTGGTGACCGGCATTATCTATGCGACCGATCGACTCACCTTTTTTAACCCAGTCTCCCAACTTTTTGTAAATTTCCTTCACTTCACCATGAGTCTGGCTGGAAAGTGTGATATCTGTTATTCCCTCCAGTTTCCCGGTAAAATTGATATATTCTTCCAGGTTTTGGGGTGCTACTTTTTCTACCATCACAGAAATTGCTTTATCTTGCTGCTGCTTCGATTTATTAGTAGATTTTTCTTCAGCAGGTTCGCTTTTGCTACAAGCCGAAAGGATCAACATAATGGCTATTAAACTTAGTATTAATTTTTTCATTTTTTTCTCCACCTTTATTTTAAATATTGCATTAATATTTGTTCATCTTCCACACCCATCAATTGCAGGAGTGATGATCTTGCCCTCAGGAAATAATAGATGCTCTTTGTGTATTGATTCCTGGAAGAAGTTAACATAACTTCAGCATCCAGAAGGTTGCTGGTTGTAATGATGTTGTTCCTGAATCTTTCTTCCATCTGAAGATATGTTTCCTCTGCAAATTCCAGGGCTTTTTTGGTTGCATAAACAGATCTTGCAGAAGCAACCAGATTGAACACAGAACTTTTCAAACCAAGCTCGATCCCATCTTCTGCTGATCTATAATTATAATATGAATTTCTGTAATCATGTTTTGCTTTAACGAATCCTGCGACATTATCTGCTATGGGAAAAATCGGTAAAGATGCAATGAGCATTAATCTTTCCGAATCTTCGTAGTCATCCTGATAGTCGTATTTACTCCAGGTTTTAGAATAGGAAAGATTCATTGAAGGAAGAAAGTTCCCGCCTGCCATTAGCAGAGATTTTTTATTTATTGTTTTTGAAAGCTCTGCCATTTTCAAGGATGGATTTTTCTCTTTACTGATTTCGATTACTTCCGATATTAATTCATCTATCTGCTCAGGATTTAAAGACTGGAAATTATTAAGATAGTTTTCATACAGGTCTAAAGAAATTTTTTCCAATGTATAATCAGAAGAGATCTGCAGGAAATTTGCCAGAGCCAGCTTGCTTATTGAATAAAGATTTTCTATCTGGATCAGACTGACTTCTTTGGATGCTTTCTGGGATTGCAATTGGAGATAATCTGCTTTGGAAAGTGTTCCGGTTTCATATCTCACTCTTGCGATCTCCAGTTGTAATTCCGATGATTGTAAATCTTTTTGAGCGGTTTCCAGCAAATCCTGGTTTTCCAGAACAGAAAAATATTTGGATTCTACTTTTGCTATAGTTTCCAGCCTTTTATTAATGTAAGTTGCATCAGCTATTTTTGCAGCATCATTCTGAATGCGAGAACCAAGCCATATCTTTCCACCGTTGAAAATAGGCTGCGAGATCGTGTATCCATATGAACGTGATTCATCTGCTGCGAGACCGCTTCCCATTCCTAATTCAGGTTTATACTCTGTATAGGCTCCATCCAAATTTACAGATGGAAACAAACTTAGAGTAGATTTCCAGAAATCATACTTCGCAGATTTTTTTGCGTGTTCTTCTGCCAGAAGTTCTGGATTGTTCTTGAGTGCTATTTCTTTTGCTTCATTCAAAGTCAGGATTTCTGCTTTTAAAATAATACAAGACGCAATAAGGATCGTAATTAAAATTAACCTTCTCAAAGTTCCTCCTCTTTGCCACTAAGAACACGAAATTACACTAAGTTTTTTTCTTCGTGCTTCTTTGTGAACTTCGCGGCTAATTATCTTTTTCATATTCTTTCATAAATTATGAGACACTATCCAGGAACACATATTCATTCTCAGGTTTGAGGATTGCATTTCTCAGTTTTATCAGATTTCGCTTCTCTGCTTTATGCATTTCTTCACCCATTTCCATTAATATTTGAATATAAAAAGGAATTTTCTTCTTTTCTTTTTCAGGAAAATTACACTCTTCCTTGTGATGTTTTATGTGAATTGATATTTTATCTATTCGTTCGTCTAAAAGCTGAAGAAATAGTTTTTTAGTTATCCCATTTCCCATAAAAGAAATAGCCATCCAGAAATCGACATTAAGTTCACTTTTTGATGCAAGAAAATATTTTAATATTTCTCGAAAATGTTGAATTCCTGTTTTTGTTATTGTGAATACCTTACGTGGTGGATTATTCCCTTCTACGACCTTCTTGCCGGAAATACATTTTTTTGTTTCCAATCGCTGCAATGCTTTATATATAGAAGGCATTTTAATTCCAGCCCACACATCGAGTCCTTTCATTTTTGCAAACTGGATAATTTCATAACCATACATTGGTTTTCTGTTCAAAAACCCGAGTACGACCAGATTCGATTTATTCATGGAAACCTCCTTTCCAATTATTTTTTTTAAGATTTCTGCATAATTCATATTAAACCACTAAAGTGGTTCTGTGCGAGTTTGGTTTTATTTCATCCCACAGTTAAAACTGTGGATTAATGATATACTAAATATTGAATTAACCCACAACTTTTTAACCCGTGAAATCCGAAGGATATTTCTCTGGGTCAGTTGTGGGAATAATCAAACCCATATATGCAAATTTCAACCATTTTAATGGTTTCTGAAATTT
>JABMPU010000015.1 GCA_013203665.1 Armatimonadota bacterium | reverse complement strand
AGAATTGGAACAATGAGAGACAGGTCGCGACCTGTCTCTCATTTACAATTTTAAAACAATCCTGTTCACCCAAAGTGCTTTCCTATCAAAGTTAGTTTTAAAATTCTCAACCATAAATTCACGGTCGATAGCGATAAGGTCGTTGAAAACTTCTTCATCATTAATGTTCACAGTAACCGGAATTTTCAGGTTTACCATATCGGGATGAATATATATTGCCAGTTCATCAACCCGGGAAGTTTCAATCTCAAAATGATTTCCCCAGTATTTTACTTTAACAGCACCGGAAGGTTTATTTAAAATAAAGGCATCATAAAATTCTACTTCAGGGAATTGTCCGAATAATTTTACTTCCTTCTTATCACGAAGAACGGTTAAAGAAACGGTATCTCCTCTTTTTTTGAAGGATTTCAATTCACTTAGTTTCTCGATGTTCTCCACATCTTTCCCATCCATTCTGATTACAATATCATCCTTTTTCAAACCCATACTATCAGCAGTTGAACCCTCTATGATATTCCCGACTTTCACGCCCTTTCCTTCAAAAGTTTCATCATGATAAAATCCAAACTGAATTCTTTTGTTTTCCATCTTGATATTGTATTCTTTATGCCACTCTTCAGGTGTTTCCAAAGTATCAAGTTCAGTAATTTCCAACCAATCACACTTGTTGAATTCAGGAATGGAAGATTCCCAGTAGATATCACTTCTAAAGATGTCCCGCACATGATTTTTCATATCCTCAACCATAATTGGAATATCTTCTTCTGCATAATCGAAAGTATGTCCGATTCCCCAATATTCTTTGTACAAGAGGTCAGCACCGGCTTGCAGGGAAAGTTCCATCAGAAGTCTCATATCGGCAGAAGGATACAGTCCATCTTCATCTGTATTGATAGCCCGCGAATGCCTGTTTTGCAGGTTGGGAAGATAAGCAGGATTCTGTGTCACTCTGGAACCCACAGCAATAAATCCGTTCAATGGGTAGAAAGCAGCAAACAAGTTCGGATCGGTTAGAGCAAAATGAAAAGAAGCAGAACCACCGTCTGAGAAACCTGTCATATAGATATTATCATCATCGATGTTGTAATTTTTTTTTATGTTCTTTATCTGGGTTTTGATATTTTCCATTCCTACCAAATCCCACCACATTGTATTTTGATTTCCCTGTGGGAAGAGAAAGAACCATTCATCCCTGACTTCCTGTGGGAAAAGTGCTATGACCTTTTGAGTATATTCATCAAATTCTTCTACAAAATCTTTTCTTCCCACGCCACCGTGAAGATAAACCAGAAGTGGAGCAGGTTTAGATGGATCATAATTTAGCGGAATATGAATATAATAGGGAGCAATAAGTGTATCATTTATAGCATTTTCTTTTTTCAGGAAAATTCCAGTGCTGTCCGGTTGCTGAAAATTATTCCATTCTGAAAGTAGAATAAAAAGAGAATGATTGCTGATTTCCTGGTTTAGATATAAATCATTGATTTCTTCTAAAAGATCAGATGCAAATGCATAAATCGAAATACTCAAAAACAATAAAATAATTAAGATTTTTTTTTTGCTCGTTACGAAAGTCCTCTTTCGTAACGCATTGTATTCCCAAACGGAGTTTGGGAACAAGCTACAAAATAATATTTTCTTCATTTTTTCTCACATTTATTTATAGAAATCTACTGTAACATCGACAATTTCATCAGGATTATCAATAGGAAAATTAAATTTTTGTAATACTTTCAAATATCTTTTTCGAGATTTGGCAGGTATCTCAATCCATGCTATTTTACTGGCAATCAATTCTCCGGATGGGGAAAAAATCTTTATCAGAACTGATTTTTTCAGTGAGATTTTAGCTCGATTGGCAACTGTGAATTTAACATCTGCACTCACTTTTGTAACCTCAGTAATTTCAATTTCTGAAATCTGTAAATTTCTACCCGGGTTTTTCATCCAACATTTGCGACCAACCAAACCAAGTATAACTGCAACTAACAAAATCAGTTTGAGAGCTGGCGGAATGGGCCATCGTTTCTTGATATCTATTCTTTCAAATGATGACATTTTATTACTCCAATTTATTTTTTAAAATTTATTAATCACAAATTAAACATTTTCCAGTCATTTCTTCAGGTTGCTTTATATTCATAATTTTAAGAATCAAAGGTGCAATATCAGCTAATTTCCCTGTTTTTAATTCTGGTTTTTCTTTGGGTGTGAGAGATAAAACCAATGGAACATCATTAGTGCTGTGTGCTGTGAAAACCTGTTCGATTTCATTCAACATTTTTTCTGCATTTCCATGATCAGACGTTAGTATTATATTATAATTATGTTTTTTTGCAGCAGGAATTATTTCTTCAAGACATTTGTTAACAGCTTCTACAGCAGCAACAGCAGCTTTAAATACTCCAGTGTGTCCCAACATATCGCAATTTGCAAAATTTGTTATTATCAGATCATATTTTTCAGATTTCAAAGCCTCAACCAATTTATCTTTAACAATGTAGGCGCTCATTTCCGGTTGAAGATCATAAGTGGCAACTTTGGGAGATGGCACCAGAATCCTGTCTTCATTTAAAAATGGTTCTTCTTTTCCTCCATTAAAGAAAAAAGTAACATGAGCGTATTTCTCTGTTTCTGCCAGACGCAGTTGTTTTAATCCCTGCTTCGAGATTACTTCTCCTAAAATATTAGTAAGTATCGGAAGTCTGAAGCAAACTTCAACAAAAGGATTGAATTGAATATCATACTCACTGAAAGTGATATATTTGAGGTTTTGGAATTCTTTTCTTTGAAATTTGTCAAACTCAGGCTGGATGAAAACTCTGGTAATTTGGCGTGCTCTATCTGACCTGAAATTGAAGAAAATTACTGCATCATTTTCTTCTACTGATGCAACCGGTTTTCCATTCTCAATAATAACTTTTGGAGTGATGAATTCATCTGTAATATCAGTATCATAACTTTTTCGGATTGCATCAACAGTATCTGTGAATTCTCCTCCTTTTCCATACACAATTGCGTTATACGCTTTTTCAATTCGTTCCCAGCGGTTATCTCTGTCCATTGCATAATATCTTCCTGAGATCGTGGCAATCTTACCAATACCTATTTCTCTGGTTTTTGCAATAAACTCTCTCATAAAATGAATACCGGAATGGGGAAGTGTATCTCTCCCATCCATAAAAGCGTGAAGATAAACCTGTGAAATTCTCTTCTCTTTTAACATCTTGAGCAAAGCCCAGAGATGAGTATTATGGCTGTGAACATTCCCATCTGAAAGGAGACCGAATAAATGAAGTTTGCTGCTGTATTTTTTTACATGTTTAACAGCATCCATTAGTCCAGGATTATCGAAGAATGATTTATCCTTAATTTTTTTGTTGATATAAGTATTAAGCTGAAATACAATTCTACCTGCACCAATATTCAGATGACCAACTTCGGAATTACCCATCACTCCTTCAGGTAAACCAACAGAAAGTCCTGAACATTTCAGAACAGTGTGTGGATTTTCTGCTTTGAATTTGTCATAATTACAGGTATTTGCCTGTGCAATGGCATTTCCATATTTAGATTTATTTATTCCAAAACCATCTAAAATTAAAAGCAAAACTTTGTTTTTCATTTATTCTCCGGAAAATTGATAACTATAATCAATTTAAATATTTTCTTGCTTCTTCGTATGTCAAGCAAAGAAAAAGTGCTTTGTTTAGCTCACGGATTTTCGCGGATATGAACGGATAAAAGATTGAAAAATATTAAAGTTTAAAATCAATCTAAAAGTAGAATAGATACTATGAAATCACAAAATACAAATCCCAAAAAACAAATAAATTCAAAATCCAAATACTTTAAAATCACAAATAAAAAATTCCAAAAAACAAATAAATCACAAATAATATAATCTTTTTCTAACCTCACCCCAGCCTTCTCCTACGAGGAGAGGGAGATGGTCGTGTTCCCCTTCTTTTTTTAAGAGAAGGGATTAGGTTTACCACGTAAAATCTCTTTTTCTATTTCACTGTGGGGATTAGTTAAAAAAAGGGTAATCACATAAAAAATAAAATTTAATGATACACTTATTTGCGATTTTATAATCATATTTTCTCATTTTTAGTAAGGTCTGGGGTTATTGATTTTAAAAAAATATTCTTCATTTTTCCTTTGCGTTCTTAGCGTCTTTGCGAGAACCTTTATTTTCTTGACATTAGATAACTTCTAAGAAATTTAACTTTTTAGAAAATATTGGTAGATTTTCAGGGAGTAGAAATGCTGAAGGTTGGAATTGTAGGAGTTGGTCAGTTTGGTCAGAATCACGCTCGAATTTTGAGCCAGAGCGATAAATGCAAATTTGTTGGGCTTTATGATAAAGACAAAAAACGCGCTGATGAAGTTGTTCTTCGAATCGATGCTAAATCCTTTCCTGATTTTGATTCTTTACTTGATGAATGTGATGCTCTTGTGAATGTGGTTACAACTATCTCTCACTATGAACTTTCTAAGAAAGCTCTTGAAAAAGGAATTCATGTTTTCATTGAAAAGCCGATAACTTCCGAACTTTGGCAGGCTGAAGAACTCGTTAAAATGGCTGATGAACGAAATTTGAAAATCCAGGTTGGTCACATTGAACGCTTCAATCCTATAGTATTGGAAATGGAAGATAAAATTGAAAAGCCGATTTTTTTAGAATGTCATCGCATTGCTCCTTTCACTCCGCGTGGGAGTGATGTGCCGGTTGTTCTGGAATTGATGATCCACGATATTGATTTGATACTCTCTTTTGTGAAAAGTGAAGTTAAACAGATAAATGCCAGCGGGGCCGGCGTGATGACCAAAAGCATTGATATTGCTAATGCCAGGATAGATTTTGAAGATGGTGCAGTGGCGAACGTAACGGCAAGCAGGATTTCCATGAAACGTTCCCGGAAATTACGTATCTTCCAGAAGGATGGTTATTTCTCTATGGATTTCCAGGCAAAGAAAGTAACTCATATTAAAAAATCGAAAAATTTATATAAAGTTTTACCCAAGATTATGCTGGGTAAATATGATGGAATTGATACGAAAGATGTTGTAGATGTCGTGGAGGTGGATGCTTCCAACCGCAAAAAAGATGCGCTCACTCTTGAACTGGAATCTTTCATTAATGCGGTTGAAGCAGATATAAATCCGATTGTTGATGGATATGCTGGAACAAGAACTTTGAAAGTTGCTTTGGAAATTGTGAATAAGATAGATAAAAAATAATTCTTACTTTCCGAACTGGAAAGTTCGGAGATAGAAATATTAGGAGATTAAGTGAAAACATTAAAAGTTAAAGATATAAAAGGTAATCTTAATGAAGAAGTGAAATTATGCGGTTGGGTGCGTAATTATCGCAAAGCAAGCAGCAAACTCCGTTTTGTTATTTTCCGTGATGGCAGCGGGGAATTACAGTGTGTTGCATTCAAACCGGATATGGGAGAAGAAAATTTTGAGAAGGTGAAACAATTAACAATTGAGACCTCATTAGAAATTATCGGAATTCCTCGAAAACATCCCAAATTTGATGATAAATTTGAATTCCATTTGAAAGATATAAACATAATCAATTCTGCCATAGATTACCCGATAGGGAAGAAGGAGCACGGACCGGATTTCCTTTTATCTCAACGTCATCTCTGGCTGCGTTCGCGCAAACAGAATGCAATCATGAAAATCCGTCACACAGTTTATTTTGCTATTTGCGAATACTTGAATAACAATGGTTTTTACAGGTTTGATTCACCGATTCTTACGCCAAATGCCAGTGAAGGAACAACAACTCTTTTTAAAGTCCCATATTTCGATCTGGGTTCAGCATTTCTATCTCAGTCCGGACAATTGTACTTAGAAGCTGGAATTATGAGTTTGGGAAGAGTCTATGATTTTGGACCTGTATTCAGGGCAGAAAAATCTAAAACACGTAAACATCTTACGGAATTCTGGATGATGGATGCAGAAGCTGCTTTTGTGGAATATGAAGAAAACATGCAGATTCAGGAAGAGTTGATCCGGTTTGTGATTTGCACAGTCATTGAAAAAAATAAACTTGAGCTGGAATTACTGGAACGAGATGTGGAAAAATTGAAAAAAGCTGATTCACCTTTTGTTCGAATGACGCATAAAGAAGTGATAGATTTACTTAAAAGTAAAGGTGTTGATATCGATTATAACGATGATTTCGGAGCACCGGAAGAAGAAAAGATTACTGAGAATTCTGATGTTCCGATTTTTGTGGAAAAATGGCCCAAAGAAATTAAATCTTTTTATATGAAGCGAGATCCGGAAAATCCTGATTTAGTGCTTGGTGCGGATTTGATTGCACCCGAGGAATTTGGAGAAATTATCGGTGGCTCCCAGCGTGAAGATAATTATGATATTCTGCACAATAGGATAAAATCGGAAGGTTATGACCTTAAAGATTACCAATGGTTCCTGGATTTGCGAAAATACGGCTCAGTTCCTCATAGTGGGTTTGGAGTTGGCTTTGAACGGCTTGTTCAGTGGATGAGTGGTATTCGCCATATCCGGGAAGTTATTCCATTCCCGAGAATGATAAACAGGATAAATCCTTAAGTAACGCAAGATGTTATCTTGTGAATTTCAACAATTTGGTAAGTTGTTTTACATTTGAAGGTTTAGAAACTTCTGAAGTTTACTAAAAAAAAATGAGTACAATAATAGCTTTTCCGGCAAATAATGTTATTGCAGAGTTTGGTTACAATCAACTTGAATATAACGATTTCCTGAAAAGTTTTTCAAAAAGAAATAGAAACTTTTTTGCTTTTTCAGAACAAGTTCATGGCAATAATGTATTGATAGTTAAATCATCAGATTTTGATGAAAATTCAGGATTCAGGATTTTCAAAAATGTTGATGGTCTTGTTACAAAAGGTAAGAATATTTTCCTTGGAGTTAAAACTGCTGATTGTATTCCCATACTTTTTTTTGAACCTGAAAAAAAAATAATTGGAGTTGCTCATGCAGGCAGAGAGGGAACTCGAATGAATATTGTCAAATCCACTGTTCAAAAAATGGTTGTAATCGGTGCAAAAATATATTCGATTCTAATTGAGATGGGACCTGCAATATGCCAGAAACATTATGAAGTTAATCAGAAAATATTTCAGCAATTTGTTTTGGAAACTGGTATTCCTCAGAAAGAATGGCAAATCGATTTGAAAAAAGTTATTTTATCTCAATTAATCAAAGAAGGAATTCCGGAAAGAAATATAATTGATCATAAGATTTGTACGCTTGAAAATGAAAAATATTTTTCGTATAGAAGAAATAAAACTTCGAGACGTCAAATTTCGTTTGTTGGTTTGAAGTGAATCTTTCCAAACTTGATTCACAGAGAATTATCCAGACGTAATAAAATGAAGACTAAAGCGTGAGTTGAGAATAGAAGTAAAAAAAAATGGAGCAATCATCAAGATTGCTCCATTAATGAAATCAATTTATTTGAGAAGAATCATTTTTTTAGTAACTGAGATACTTTCTGATTCTAATTTAAACAGATAAGTTCCTGTCGCATAAGAAGAAGCATCCCACAAATAATTATATATTCCGGATTCAAATGAAATACTCTCAATTTTTTGACCTTTTGCATTGTAAATTGAGAGTTGAGCTGTCTCATTTTCTTTCACGGAAAAATAGATAGTTGTGCTTGGATTAAATGGATTCGGATAATTTCCCTTCAGAATAGTAATTTGTGGTAATTCGGGAGTTGTTCCTTCTTCAGGAATAATTAAACTTACTGAACCATAAAGATAAGTTTCCCCAGAATAATCTATACTTTCCAGAATATACCAGTATTCACTTCCTTGTATAACATCATATTGGTCTTCGAAAGTGTAATTTGTAGGAATAGAAGTTGTACCAGCCCCTTCAATTAGTTCCTGATTAATTTGAATTGCATCACCATTTATGAAAGCGTCACGATAGTCTCCACGATAAACATTCCATCCTGCATTACCGGATTCTGATTGAGTTGTCCAACAAAGAACAGGCAAATTACTAATAAATTGAGCGGTGAAAGAGGAAAGTTCAATAGGAAGAGTATGATCTCCATCACCGAGCGCAAACCCTGATACTAAAGCTAAAGGACCAAATTCAAATGTGTAGCGATTTCCAGGCCCAGGTCCAACAGCAGAGCCAGGCGATCCAACAATCTCCCAATATGATGCTGTATGATTCACATGGGCTTGAATTCTACCAGCCTCTCTTGCGGTTGTAAAAAGGGGAGTCTCCTGAGTAACGTTCCAACCAAATTCAAAATTGGCACTAAGCGAACCCAGCGGTCCATATTTTATATCCCAAGTATATGGTAAGCAATAAGAACTATTTGAATGGGCAGGAGTAATTCCGGGTTGTACTTGAGCAGAAATCCAATCGAGACCAACACCTGAATTGTCGAAATGAAAAGGATTATAATTATTAGCATCAGGACCTACAGGAAAGGTAGCACTAAAAACAGTAGGTGTACTGACTGAACTATACTGCAATGCACCAGTTCCGCTGGTTATGATATAATCCTGAGTAGGAATAGTCTGAGTGAATTGATGACTATAACTAGTATAATCATAATTTCCAATATCAATACCGGCACCATCTAAATATGTACTGCCATACACTGAAGTGTTGCCGGATAGAACTTTATTTTCACCAGTTGCCTTTAAATTATTATAATCGATTGATGAGGCAATTGTTTGGCTAATAGCAGTACTTCCATATAAAAACGTACCACCATCTGCTGCATATGTTCCAGAATTTGAAACAGTTCCATTCACCGCTACTATACCGCCGGTTTGAGAAAGAGTTCCATTATTGGTAAAATTATTAGCGAATACTTGAAAATCAGCTAAGTCAACTGTGCCATCATTTTCAAAATCTCCCTCCAATGTAAATGTACCACCATTGTCTGCAGATAATGTGCCATTATTTGTAAAATTGTTGGCAAATGTTTGGAAATCAGCTAATGTAACTGAACCATCATTATCAAAATCTCCAGTTGCAGAAATAATGCCACCTGATAGATAAGAAGTACCTCCATATAGATTGCTAAAATCACCACCCAAGTTCAATGTTCCTGTTACTTGTGTATATGTCCCAGAATTATCAAAATTGCTACATTGAGCACTTCCGCTGAGTGAAGGCCAATTACCACTTGAAACATTTGTAGGAATTACTACATTGGAACCAGAATTAGGAACACTGGCAGGATCCCAGTTATTTGCATTATTCCAGTCTGAGCTAACATTTCCAGTCCAGGTAGCTAAAGGATCAGTAACTTCAAAAGTTGTACTGGTATTATAAGGATAATTAAATTGACCCTGATGGAATAACATATAAAAAATCCAATCACCAATTACCATTGTTTCAGGAAGAGTAGTAGTGACCTGATAAACAGCTCCAGGGGACAAAGTAGCCCAACCAGTGGGAGTGAGTTTACTAGTGTTTGTGATAAATCCAAATGGAGTTGTGTCTGAAACAAGAGTGCTGGTGGGATCCATACCTTCTACGTAAACATAAGTAGTTACGGTTGTCCCTCGATTAGCACTTGCTGGAGAAACCTCCACACTTGGTACAGAGTTAGAAACCATAAAATCTGCTACGATCTCATAAGCGTAGTCTGGACCTGCTGCATACAATGTAGCTTCTCCTGTTGGAATAGTGTTAATTGAAGTATTAAATGTAGCAGAAAAGCTATGTGGTGAAGTTACACCAATATAACAAGCTGACCAACTAGAAGACCATCCTTCACCATATAAATAAACCTCTTGTAATGAAGAAAGAGTTAGAGTAAGAGGGACAGTGCCAAAAATAGTTGCATCAGTGCATGATATTGGCAGGTTGTTTGGTGTAACCATTGTAGCGGAAATCAATTCATAAGGTCTGCCTCTTTGTATGCGTGAGCCAATAATACTAACACCCAGTTTGTCTTGCTGTTCCGGATTATTGCAATTTCCAAAACAAATTTGAGAAATAAGAAATGAGATAAATAAAATAAAGACAATTTTTTTCATAGTTTCTTCTCCTTTATTTTTTTATTTTTTTATTTTTTAAACATCGTAAATATTAGTTTCAAAATTACACCCTAACAATTTTTATTGTAAAAAACGATACACTGACAAAATTTTCGATTTGAAATTATGTCAAGAACTTTTTTCATTTGGTAATCCTTTATCTAATTTAGCTTTAATTCTTTCCTTATAAAGATAGTATTTTTGATTTTTAGTTTCAGGATTACAGCGATTTATTACTTCATAAGCTCGTTCATAATCTCTTATATTATAATATACGGCACTTAGATTAATAAGAGACTCTTCGAATTCTGGAGAGATCTCAAGAGCTTTATTATAATATTTAATTGCTTCTTGATGATTATCTAATATTTCATAACAGGAAGCAAGGTTGTTTATTATGAAAATATGATGAGGATGTTTAGAATATGCTTCCTTAAAATCTTCAAAAGCCAGATCAATTTGATTAAGTTCATAATAGGCAATCCCTCTATGCCAATAGATGGGAATTCCTGTGGGTGACATATTATAAAATTTTGTATCTATTTCCGAAATTGCTATAATTTGTGTTTTCAGATCCATTACTCGTCTTGCCTGTAAAGCAAAAAATAAATGTGCTTCTGATTTTAAACGATTATATCCAAACCAGAGTGTGGTTGATAAAAGAAATAAGTTTAAAATTATTATACCAATTAAGTAAAAATGTTTTACTGGCTTTTTTGATGGGAAATTTCTATTATAGATAACAGTTACAATTGAAACAATAAAGATAAATATGATAGAATGAAAAATTCGTTCTTTTGGAAAACTGAAAAATGAAATAATGATATAACCGACAAATCCGAAAAGTAATAATAGTGACAATAATGTATCATCTTCTTTTGTACTTTTTGTTATGATTTTTACAGTGTAATAAATAACAAAAACAAAGATTGATAAAAAAAATAAAAATCCAATTATTCCTATTTCAGCTAAGACCCAGAAAAAGTCATTATGTGGCCTGATGTATTGATATGCACCTTTCTCTGTTTTCATTCCTGTAACACCATATTTTGGTAGCATTATTTTCCAATTTCCAATCCCCACTCCCAATAATGGATATTCCTTTATCATTGGGATTGTCTTTTCCCAGGCTTGTAAACGAATTGTTAAAGTACGTGTTGAAGTAACATTTTTTCTACCCAGAGAAGAATCCATAATCTCGCTCAAATTTGGTGATAAAAATCCAAAAATTACTACTGCAATTATTAATAAGGTCAGAAGGATGGATTTTTTGCATAAGAAAAATTTCTTTAAATTTATTTTCTGCTTCACAAACTGAATTGCAAGTATTAGAATAAAAATTGAAAATAAGATGGCAACCCAGACAGATCTGGCTTTTATGATAGTTATGACAAATAAAGAAAAGCAAATAGAAATCAGGCTGATAATTAACCATTTTTTCGAAAATGTAAAATATCCGAATAATGCAAAAGGGAGAGATAGAAAAACAATTGACGAAAAAAGATTACAATTTGCCATAGTAGAATAAACTACATCTGCTCCGGGAATAAAATAAAAACCATTGAAAAAATATTGTATCAATCCAATAGTAGATATTATTATTGAACTGATGATTATTGCTTTACAAACAATTTTAATATTGTTTTCATTATAATTTAGAATTAAAATAGTAGAAATGAATAATATGCTGAATAAAACGACTTTGGATAAATCAAAAATACCTTCCGAAATATTGATTGTATTAATCAGAGAAAGAGCTGAAAAAAAGATATAACCTGAAAATGAAATAAATATGAGTTGTTTTAAAATAAAGTTTTTCTCTACATAAAAACGTGATTTGAAAATTAAAATAAGATTTACAAAAAACAAAATAAAGGATAAAAATAAAATTCTTATAGTTATCAGAGGGTCAATCGTTTTGGTTAAATACAATAATGGTAAAATAATAATTAAAGAGAAAGTTAGTAAAAATAATTCAAGCTTATTTGTTTTGATTTTTTTTGTCATAAATTATAAAACTCCTTATAAATTGCGCATGATTGCTCCAGCAGGATTCAACATTCGGAGAATCTGCTAACTATTCCAAAGGTCTACCTTAACAAAATCATTTTTTTCATTTCAGAAAAATTACCTGATTCTAATTTGTAGAAATAGATTCCTGAACTGACTGGTTTACCTTTATCATCATTACCGTTCCAGACAACCTCTCTTGTTCCTCCCGATAAATCGGGATTTGGGAACGGATAAAGTGTTTTCACTTTCTGCCCTTTTATGTTATAGATTGAAAGTTCTACATTATCATTGTTTTGAAGTGAGAAAGAGATAGTGGTTTCCGGATTAAATGGATTCGGATAATTTGTTAATTTAATATTGGAAACCGAAGATGGAATATTTTCTACATCTGTTATTCCTGCTACAATCGAAACATTCATATTGGAGTTTGCCGGAATACTCACAGATACGTAGCAGATATCAAATTCACCTGAATCATCGATTTGCTCTAAATTCCCATTATAAATTTCATAATCTGAACAATTCCCGGGCATAATAAATTTAATTTGAGAATTTTCAAATGCTTGATTTTGTTGATTTTCAATATAAGCAGATACACTATCTGCTTGTCCATTGTTGGCAGGTGTGAACGATATTTGCAGCATATCACCATTCCAACCTGCATACATTGTATTTGTAGGTTCCAGGATTCCTTCATTTACGCGTATCAGCCGATAAGCACGATCTTCATCGCAAACATTATCAGTAGCAAGATTATAGGGATATACATTGATCTCACCAGAGTTAGAATGAATATGACCACAGAGAGCCATATCCACACCAAGGTTTGATAGATCGATCTGTTCGGAAAAATCATAGTGATAGAATAACACTCTCGATTCGCTTCCGTAAGAAGCCTGCAAATCATCATCGAGCCACTGCATCTGAAGATCTGTAAAACTTTCATCACCATAGATGTATTGCATATAATCATCATAATTCAGGTAAGCTTCCATCCCAATAAAATGAACCGGACCATAATCAAAACTATAATTCTGGGTATAATAAGGTTCTGCTGCAGGAGGAGATGGCAACCATTCCCATCCGAAAAATCTCCACCAGTCATTTCGTGCTGTACCTTGCGGAGGAGGAGTGCTGTACCATCCACCGAGATCATGATTGCCGGAAGTTAAATACACGGGAACATCAAATTCTGAAAGTAAACTTTGTGCTTTTGTGTAAACCCGCCTGTTCTCAAAATCTTCCAGTTCACCCTCATTAACTAAATCTCCGGTTAGCAAAACAAATTCAGGATGAATCAAATTAATATCCTGTATTACCTCGCGAAAATCAGTAACTTCTGTTGTGTCGGTTATTGATAAAGGGTCAGGATAATAAATATTAGTTGGCAAATGAGTATCGGTGATATGAATAAAATAATAATAATCCTTTCTTTCCGGAATGAGATGAACTGCATTTTCAGTTGTATCAGCTTCTATTCCGGTTGCGTTTACTGTAAGATCATATAATTCATAAATATCCGGAACTGGAACAGTCGTCGTTAAAATCCAGCGATCAAGATCCGTATTATAGAAATTCTCTGTTATGGTTAATGGAAGCACATTATTGTTGTGTAATAATTCCACAGTCCAGCCGGTAGTGAAGGCATCTGCCAGGCATTGGATATTCAAGTCTTCTGTTGGTTCAACGATCTGGGGGATATTGAGAATAGGCTTTTGGATTACTGTGAGAGTATCACCAATGGGAATGCTTTCGATTTGGATGATTACCTGTTCTATTGAAAAATAGTTTATATCAATTCCATCCATTGTAAAGGCAGGAAACTGGAAATCTGCTGTACCGGAGTTTAAACCTGTAAAACATATTTTTATTAAAGGTTGTACTTCCGAAAAAGAAAAATCACCATTATATTGAACGGAAATTATATTATCGAAAGGCTGTTCAACTGAAACTGAGCCGGTCCCGGAAAGAGTGCCATCCTGGATAAATCCGGTATATTGTAGTATTTCAGAATTATATTCCAGATCAAATTGATAGGTTTGAATTTGTTGTGGTTCACCTAAAAATGATAAATAAATGGGAATATCAAATTCTTCGGAAGCAAAGATATATTGTTCGGAAATTGAAATAATATAACTTTCAGGTGCAGAATGCAGGTCATCCAGGTTTCTGGGATTTATTTGAAAATTCTCCCACGTATATGATACAATTCCTGTAATACTGGAAAAAGGATATCCCAGGATAAGAGGAAAACCTGAATTTTCCAGGTTGAAAAAACCTATACTGATTAAGCAGCTTCCGGTTCCATCACTTACTTTCCATTCGCTCCATTCATCATACACCTGAGTAACAACCACATCATTAACTTGTACCAACACACTTTCAAAAGCTTCCTGGCTGGATACTTCCAATGTAGAAACTACAAATGCAGACGGAAGCGGATTTCCGGAACTTATATGTTGGAATGATTCCAGCGATGAAATCTCAGTAAAACCCCAGTATTCATAGACTTCGCCGTTTATGATTATGCTGTCTCCCAAAGATACTGTGTGCTCATTATCATAGATATAAATTCCATTCCAGGCACCACCCTGTGAGGATGAAATAAAATATCTTCCGTTACTGAAATCCGTTCCTGTTACAATTCCGCCTGTTGTCACGTTTTGACCTTCATAATTGGAAGGATAAGTACCATTTCCCGGGTCTACTGTGTATTGGATATCATAAATGCTTATACCGTATAAAATCACGAAGAAACAAATGAATACGATTAAAAATATTTTTTTTTTATTATCCAGAATATTATCCTTTGGAAAACTTTTTTTGGACAACTCGGTAAGATGTCCCTACAGTATCACTATTATCTTCTTAATTATTTTGTAATCCTACCATAGGCAGGTAAACCTCACGTAAGCGGGGATCTATTACAATTCATGGATTCCCATTTTCATGGGAGTGACACAATTATTTCATCAATATCATTTTCCTAACTTTCTGAAAATTTCCTGTTTTCAAATTATAAAAATAAATTCCACTTGAAACTGATTTACTATTGTCATCTTTTCCGTTCCAAACAACTGAATGCTGACCCGCTGGCAATTGATCGCTGACAAGCTGCTTTACCTTTTGCCCTTTGATGTTATAGATATTGATAGAGACCTTTGAATTCTCTTTTAAAGAATAATTTATTGTTGTAGTCGGATTGAATGGATTGGGGTAGTTTTGATGTAAAAAGACTTCAGGAGTTTGTACAATTACATTATCATCTAATCCCACAGATGGCCAACCGATTGCATTAGGTCCACCATAAGCACCCATATCATTTATAATAGTTCCCATTGCAGGATATAAAGCATGACCAGGATTATTTGGATCTTCCGGGTCATAATAAATTGGGTCAGAATTGCCGGCATCAATACAGGGAGAATCTTCGAGAAGCGAATAAGGATATCCTCCAATTCCATCAAATAATGGGTCTGAATCTATATTGCCTTCCAGCCAGTTAACAGTACCGTTATTGTTTGTTACAATTCCAGCTTCTCCTCCTTGAATATCAGAATAGGAGATTGTTATTGAATTTGGTTCATAATACTCATCAAAATAGATCTCTTCCGGTGAATCATTCCACATAATACAATTCACTAAACTCGGTGAGGAACTATTTGAACAGTAAATACCACCAACAAATAAGAAGCAGTATTACCTGATATTGTAACATTCGTTAAACTCGGTTGAGAATTATAAAGACAGCAAATCCCACCGCCAACAGAAGCACTATTATCTGATATCGTTACATTGGTTAGACTCGGACTGGCATTATAATAACAGTAAATACCACCACCTGTATTATCTGATATTGTTACGTTTACTAAACTCGGAGAAGAATTACTCCGACAGTAAATCCCACCACCATAATCAGCTGAATTTCCTGTTATTGTAACATTCACCAAAATTGGAGAGGAATTATAATTACAGTAAATCCCCCCCCCCATAATCAGAAGAATTACCTGATATTGTTACATTCTGTAGATTCGGACTGGAATTATAGCACTTTATCCCAGGACCTGAATTATCTGATATTGTAACATTTATTAGACTGGGACTGGAAAAATAACAGCTTATGCCACATGCAGTATTACCTGATATTGTTACATTCAGTAAATTCGGATTGGAATTATAACAGCGAATTCCACCATGATGATCAACAGAATTGCCATTTGTTATAGTAATGTTACTAATAATTGCATCTGTAACAACATCAAAATCCAATACACCTGAGGTGCTATCCGCATCTAATATTGTCTCATCTTCACTATTACCAGCAAGATTTATATAATTACTCCAATAAATGGGGAATATTTCTCCATTTGTTGAATTACTATAAACACCAGGGGCAAGATGAATTGTATGAATGTTCAAACTATCGAAATATATCCTGGATAATGCATGGTTTATTGTTTTAAAGGGAAAATCAGGAGATGTACCACTATTGGAATTGTCTCCATCTACAGAAACATAAACATCTGCATTGATCAGACTATCTACTACGCTATGCAGAATGTCGAATGTAAAATTATTGATAGGGGAAGCATAATAATCTGTTGGAGTCATCACTGTGAATGTATCTATAGTGATATGTATTGTATAACCTGTTTCTACAAATATATCAGCTCCGAAACCTCTGGTATTTTCTATAGTATTTGAATAAATACTGCATCTATTATCAATACTAAAACTTGGACTTGAATCCCAGCAATAAATCCCACCACCATGAATACCAGCAGAATTACCTGTTATGGTTACATTCTCAAAATTCGGACTTGAATCCCAGCAATAAATCCCACCACCACCATCAGCTGAATTTCCTGATATTGT
>JABMPU010000131.1 GCA_013203665.1 Armatimonadota bacterium | reverse complement strand
CTGGCTCATCAGTACTTCTACTTCACGCAGTTTGCGGATTATCTGTTCGGGGGTATAGCGTTTCTTGCCCATCTTTTTCGATCCTTTCTCATATTGAAAGCTCGAACTTAGAAACTGGGGCGACTTTTGGGGGCAAGGTCACAGTATGCAATTGATTAGCTTGTTCTCTGATTACAGTCGCTAATGTTGACAGTCCAAATGGAATTCTAGTTCCAGGAGTTGGATATTCTTTTATCAAATATTTAAATAATTTACTTGATTTCTCAACAGTTGTCAGAGGTTGTGATTCTAACATTTGTATGATGTTTTTCGTATCGAATTCATAGTGCTGATGCTCTCGAACCCATCCTGATAAATTAGAAATCCGTGATTTAGAATACTCCTTGTAAATACCCGGCTTAATTGATCTCACAAATGAAAACTCACCACATTTATAACAGTCAATAAAATATTGGTCCTCCATTGGCTCATGAGAAAAAGAGTACAGGGGATAATTACAAATAGGGCACCTTTTGTACATGGCGTTACCTCATCAGATTTAAAAATATTAATTATTCATTACTGTTGAATAAAGCTATATAGATAACTCTTTGTCAATAAGTAATTCAACTAATCATATTGGTAAATGAGCCACATATAATTCCCCCCCTATGACCTTCCAAAAGTCTTCCCACCAAGCATATCTACACAATTAATGGACATATTATCCCCCTCTAATTTTATTAGTTTTCAGATTATTTAGATTCTTTTTCTATAAACCAAAATATCAATAGATAACGCAGGTGCTCCTCGTGAATCTCAAAGGCTTTATCCTGAGTTCCGTATAAATCCATTTTTGTTAAAACTTCATCAATAATAGGAACGTCTTTACGAGCGTCGATGGTTACCTCTTTAAGAAGATCAGCATTTTTGAATCGACGATCAACTTCAGAGTAATAATTCATAAAATCATTAAACTTTATTTCATTTAACTTCATCTTATTAATCTCCAGAATGAACTAATATTATTGGTTTGATTGTCCATTTCCTTTTGAAATATCCCTTCAATTCATTTTTTGAGTTGATATCAGGAGCAATGACAATTTGCAGGTCTCTCTCCGAAAATTCTATATATTCATTATTCTGTTGAGTAATTCGCCATTCATTCTCTTTTTGGAAATCATACCCAATATTATACCGATCATAAGCATCCTTTATCTCCACTTTATTCTGGCTGATCACTATGCTCCTACTTTCCGAAAAACTATTGAATAATTTCGAAGGTTTTCTAAAGGCAAGGATTTGAATCTCTAGCTCTCTTTTTCTTTTATTATCTTCAGGAGAAAGATTAGGTCTATACGCAAATTTATGATTCCACTCGAGAACTGTAGTATCATTATAAAGAGATTCCTCCTGGTAATATTGCACAAGCCGTATCCCCTTCTTGATTAAAAATTTCTTTCTAAAAACAAGGCCTAATCTGCCATAATGATCAGAATGAGGTGAACTTTTTAACTGTTTAATCGAAATTTTTATAAAGCATACCATCCCTATATTTTCGCGATGGAAAGATATGTCATATGTAGACCTTTTTGATTCTTCCCAAAGATTTACATCGGCTCCGTAATCAGTGTTTCGAACCCTTTTTGGCTCGATATGAATAACCTTTTTTCCTTTAAATCTTGGAGTGATATGTGGTCTAAATACCGGGATAAATTCTGGGTTCTTACGAAAACGCAATGCTTTTGGTTCTAAAATAAATTCTTCCAAACTGTTAATCTGACCTTCTGGATCATCTTTCAAACTACTAAAGGCGAAATGAACAAAAACTTGCTTATACTTAAATAAATCGATCTTAACGGAGGAGGCCATTTCTCTCAAGTATATTTTTCTCTGAACATGAGGGGGATAAATGAAAATTACTCATTTTAAATTTATTATTAACACTATTTGCTTTCTTTTCTAAAACATCGACCAACTGAATCTAATCTAATGTTTTTCCTTTACTGAGATAACGACTCACTCTTAGACCTATCCAAAGGCAATATTCTTTTTGCATTATGCTAATTGTTGATTGTCTATTCACAAAATATTCCATTTAATATTCCTTTATAAAGACTGCTAAAATGATACGTACGGTGTGATCTCAGTATACACTTCCATTATTTTATCAGGAGTCGCATACTCAAATAATTGACGAATTATATGGCGGTTCGAATTGCGTTTCTTAAGATTATCTAATGGTGTTTGAAGAGCATAAATATGCCCAACATACCCAGAAAAAAATTGAACTAGCTGTTCATTTTCTGCAAAAAGTAAACTGCCCTTGCGCATCGTATTAATTGCTGATTCTACATCAGCATTTGATATATTTAAAGTACTATTGATCAAACTTTCACGAGTACCCATCAATTCAAACATTCTTTTTACTTTTTCATGCCAATTTAATAAATCTCTATAAACTTCATACCTATGAACCCACAATGATATTTTATTCCCGGTAGTATTTATTTGTCTCATTATTTTAGCATTTTTCGCTATATATGTCGTGACAACAAACATCGCAATTGATGATACAGCCATTACAAATGTCGCTATTACTTGAATTAAAATTTGATCATGAGTCATAATTTTACCTCACATTACAATTGTTAATACTCCAATTTAATTATATATCAGTACATACATATCTTTACTAATTCACTTTTGTTTCTTATCAGTAAAATTTATTAAACCCCTTTTTCTAATTAATTTATGGATATACACCCACATCCAAAAATGCTTTTAAAACTGCATAGAAGAAGGTCTGAAATAGAATTAAGCCCAGAATATCAGCGAGGCGTTGTCTGGTCTAAAGATAAACAACAACTTCTTGTGGATACAATTCTTAAAAAGATGCACATCCCCCCAATTTATTTTCGAGTTTTAGAAAACGGATATTATGAATGTGTTGATGGACAGCAGAGATGCACATCGATATTTGATTTTTTTGATAATAAATTTCCACTTTCAAAAAAATACTCTCCAGAATTTGCAGGAAAATATTTTAAAGAATTACCCTCAAACATAAGAGATCTATTTGATGATTATGAGATTATGGTTTTTGAAATTAATAATGCAAATGATGAAGAAATAAGAGAAATGTTTGATAGATTACAACGAGGTATGCCTTTAACAGCAGGAGAAAAACTCAATGCAAGAGCTGGAAAAATGCATGACTTTATCTCCGAACTAACACGAACCAAATTTTTTAATGATGTAGTTAATGTAAGAAATTATCGGGGGGCTTATTATCAGATGTGTTCTCAAATTTTAGCATTAGAAATGCTTGGAATTAAAGATATTAAATTTAAGATTTTAGAAGAGATGCACATAGAAAATAAAGATTTGGATACAAATGAGATAGTGCCAACACAAGTTAAAAAAGTAATAAACTTTTTGTCTCGTGCTTTTAAGGGTAAAACTCCAGAACTACATACCAGAGCAGGGATAGTTTCATTATATCTATTAGTCTCAACCATAATGAAAGAATACTCTTTAAAAGATAAAGAAAATTTGATTAAGGATTTTGTTATTTATTTTCAAGATAAATTAAGAGAAGCAGTAGAAAAAGAAAACATACCAGAGCTATTAAAATTCCTAAATGCAATTAGCCATTCTTCTGATGGTGCAAATTCGATAAGAACAAGATATGAAATTTTAATGAATTACTTTTTGCTATTTGTAAAAGATTTAGAACCATTAGATACAAAAAGGGGATTTACAGAAATAGAAAGAATAGCGATTTATAGGAAGAATAAGAGTATTTGTCAGGAATGTAACCAAAAAGTAGGATATGAAGACTATCATGCAGACCATATAACTCCCCATTCAAGAGGTGGAAAAACTACTATTGAAAATGGACAAGTTTTATGTAGTAAATGCAATTTATCTAAAGGTGCTAATCAATAAATCCCTCAACTGTCCACTATAAACCTTCTAAACTTCAACGATTCCATCCAAACTGTCAGAAAAAATTATTTATTTAATCTAAAAACTCAATAATTAAATTAGGCGACTATATACCTGTTTAACCCACATGGCTGAATATTTCTGTAAGTGTTCAAGATTATTTCCTACCTAACCCTAACTTTTTCCTGTGGATATTGGTCTTTACTTTTTTAGCGTCTACCTTCGATAATCTCTCAACCGCTTCGTCGAAAGGCATATCAAGATTAAGGAGTTTCTCGTACTTAGTGGGGCGGTCTTGTTTCCAGGCTTTTTTCATATTCTCAAGCAATTATTTTAAGCAATCAATTTGCTTTGTTCGTTTTCCAACTCTTCTATTATTTCTTTATACTCTGATATATCCGAGATATAGGCTATTACACGATCTAAGTCAATTTTACCTCTTCCATTGGTGGGCATTGGAATTGAAATATCATCTAACATTTTATCTTCTGTACATTTTCTAAAATATGAAAATCTCCAATCATTTTTATTGTAAACAGAGCAAAAATATAGTTTCATCTCAGTAATATCATATTCATTTTTGAACGAGCAAACAAGAATATCCGCACCAGCAGTAAATTTATATGGATGATAAAATGCCTTGTATTTCGAGCCGTTTGCAGGAATTGTTATTTTATCTTGAAAGATAGTAGCGTTTCCTGGATTATAAAATCCACTTACACCGTTATTTTGTTCAGTTGTGGTTACCACTGGAACGTCTCCCACTTGCAGAGAATTTAAAGGTTTGCAGTCTCCACGTTCTATATTATTGATTAATTCCTTTACTGATATGTTCTCAATATTATTCTCAACATTAACTATTTTATTTTCCTTGGAATTAAGCATAAAAACTCTGAGGCTTTTAATAGGTAAAGAAAAATCTACATTCCTTGTGCTATCAAATGGCATATGATGTTCTGGGCTTAAGTCTAAATTAATGCTATTATGATTTATCCGAGTATATCCAATAACCCGCTCAAGTTCGTTTGGTGGTTTTTCAGCCAATAACCATTGCTTTAATTCTTTTTGAATAAAATCTATATTAGAAGGTACTGTTTCACTTGGCAGTCTTTTAGCCTTCTTCATAGTGTAGCCATCATCCATAATGGCCCAAAATACACTACTATCATTGTGAGGCTTCCATGTTTCTATTATTACTGCATATGTACCCTTATGAGCGTTTGGTTGAAATAAATCTTCGGATAATTTAATAACTGCCTTTAGTGTGTGTTTTTCCAGTAATTTTTGTCGCCACACATATTCTTTACCATTATTGTTACTCGAAGTCATGACTGATGTTGGAAGAATTGCAAACAATAATCCACCATCTATCATTTGATCTATAGCATGATCTACAAATTCATATTCTTTTTCATAAAGCGCAAATGGTGGGTTCATTAATGTTTTTGTAATAAATCGCTCTAAATCAATCCCTTTCTTTTTTTGGGAGATCACCCTGTCCTTTTTTATCCGCTTTACTTTACCATTTTCTCTATATAGGTAATTATCAAAGCAGTTACCTTCATAAATATTACTCTTCCCGTCTTGTCTGAAAATCATATTCACCAACGCCAATGCCATTACCTCTGGCTCTTGCTCAATACCATAAATATGAGATTCCTTAAATGTATCTATACTGCTATTTCTCGGAAGACTCTGCTTGACCATGTCTAAAGCTGAAACCAAAAAGCCCCCTGTCCCACAAGTCGGATCATAAATATAATCCTGCATAGTAATTCCTAATATTTGAGCAGAAAATTTTGTGATATGTCTCGGAGTTAATACAATGCCGATTTCTTTTGAATCGTTTGCATATTTTAGAAATACTTCATAGAACTGACCGAGAACATCTTTCCCACTATTTATAGCAGAGCGAATATTAAGGCTTCTTAATTCCTGAATTGTTCGTGCTAAAGCGGCCTTATTCTTCTTATGATTATCTTTTGAAGTTGGAAGGCTTATCGCAATTTCCTGAGCGAAAGTTTCTTTCTCGTGCTGTCGAAGCAATGCTCTAACACGGCTATTTATATCTTCAATCAACAAGGTTGGATCATTGAGTACTCTGAAATATGGATCTTCGACAAGCGATAAAAGCAATGATGCAATTACTTTTGCTCTGTTTTTCTTTGTAATTGCACCTTCATGTAAAATATCATTTATATTATTGGCTTTTTCCAAGAATAATGCATCTGGTATTTCCTCATTGGAGAGGTTGTGATTGTTTCTCTCAATTATTCTCTCAGTCTGCCCCTTGGATATAAAGCCAGTTAATTCAATATCATTAATAGTTATTTTTTCCCAACCATCACCAGACAAAAACCATGTCTCAACTAAAAATGTCGAGTCTGAATCCCCTGCTATTCCAGTAGCAAATCTACAATTAACTCGTTTCGACTTATTTATCTTTTCAGCATAGTCCTTCGCTTCACCGACAGCTTTGGATATATCATTAAATTCAGACTTCGCCTCAATTACCCAGAACTCATCCTCACCAACTGACACTATATTTTCAGGTGTTTCTCTACCAAGTGTTTTTTTAATTTCATGATTTTGGGAACACTCATGTTGGGTATAAACTTCACCATCAGAATATCGGGCAGGATTTTTTATATTCCATCCCAATTCAGCTAATGACTGATTAATAAAATCATACAATCTGTATTCGCTATTTCGTGCTTTTTTCTTAGCCATTGTTTTATTTCACTATTAGTTGCTTGTAAGATAATCTACTATCAATATTTGTAAGTGCTAACGTAAATCTCTCTGAATCTATGATATTGCGAGTATTATATCTATACTCAAATTCATCGATGTAAGCATCCAAATGCTTCTCGCTTACATGATGATAGATTCCAACGATACGACGCTTTAACAATGACCAGAAGCCCTCAATAGAGTTTGTGTGACAGTCACCGTTAACGTACTGGCCTTCACCATGCTTAATGACTTTATGATCGTAATTAGCAGAAAGGTTTTTGTATGCTTTCCACTCGTCGGTCATTATAAGGGCATTCTGAGAGACGCAATCCTCGATTATTGGAACTATAGTTTGTTGAGTTGTATTCTTAACCTTCATAGCAACCATTCTACCATTGCGTTCTATCATGCCGAATACAGGAGTTTTATCCTTTATGCTTCTACCTTGAGCATTATCAATTTTCTTATCTGTGTGACGATTCTTGTTTTTACCACCAATATAAGTCTCATCGGCCTCTACAATATTATTCAGGGGAACTGAAAAAGATCGGGTTCTAATAGCATAGCGGATTCTCTGCAATACAAACCAAGCACTCTTTTGAGTTATCCCAATATCCCTGCTTAATTGCAAAGAAGATATACCTTTTTTGTGTGAAGTAATTAACCAGATTGCAGCAAACCATTTCTGTAAAGGGATAGGACTGTTTTCAAATATCGTTCCCTTGGTGACCGAAAACTGCTTGCGACATTCGGAACATTTGTAATTATTCTTCAATGTATAAATCTTATCGCCATTCCCACAATGAGGACATATAATTCCATCCCTCCAGCGCATCTCAGCTAAGTATTTTTTGCATGTTTCATTATCACTAAAATACATCATAACTTCTATTAAGTTTGTGAAGGAGTTTATTTGTTTTGATTTGCTCATGGTTGCCTTGTTTTTCCTACTCAAATATACAAAGACATTTTGGGTTAAACAAGTATATAATTACCATAGTTTAAAAAATGGAGCAATTATGTTTTCTGCTTCACCTAACAATTCTTCAAGATCATAATTCCATTCGCCTGATTCCATTATCCACGAATAATAATAGGATTCTTGGGCTATCTTTTTCACGTGTCGATTAATAATTTTTGCTTTCTTTATATCGTAACACCATACATTGTATTTTGAATCAGTACTTTTTTTCTGGTGACTTCAAATACTCTCTTGAAAATCCCTTTAAATAGAATTGAGGTAAGTAATGCTGTCTTTTTCTTTTCTGTTTTTCAGTCATTATTAATATCAACAATCTGGCAAATCATCTAAATTATTGCTATCGGTACAATCTGGATCTGTTCTAAGATATTTTCCTTTAATTTGATCTGAGACGACATGGATATATACTTTATTATAACCAACCTGTACATAATACCTGCTACTCTGCGATTCAATATCTCTGATAGCATCTGCTTTTAATATGGGTGACCATGTTTCATCAGGATTACATAATGCAATTATATCACCATCATTATCTTTTTGAGTGTGTGTTACTTTTCTTTCAGTCATATTATTTCTTTTTTAATATAAAAGTAATCCGAATTTATAGTAAAACAAATACGACCAAGGTACGTATTTTACAAAGAAAGACTACGCATTAAGATGCTAGCGGGCAGTTAAAATACACCACTAAGAGACACTTTAAAGTGCACCACCTTCGGAGTTAAATAAAATAAAAAGAGGTCGTGAGGACCCTTTTGTACAATATATAGATTTAGCTTAATGATTCATCTTTTAGGTCATTAATATTGAAACCTATATCTTCAAGCATTTTATCACGAATATCAATTGCTCCTACTGCAAGGACAGTATCGACATCGACGCCACTTTCAAAAGCTCCATTTTCTAGAATGGTTTTTAAATTTTCATCCAGTTTGAATTTTAATACAATAGCAATGATTGATTCTTGACCCTGTAATGCAGTCTTAGGTTTTAAAATCCGAACATCTTCGAGAATTTCTTTGTAATGTTCTTCAATAACTTTTTTTATTCCCGATACTTTTAGAATCTTTTTGCCGTAAGTATTTAAACTTAACGGGGAATTGGAGACAGTAAATTTTCTTGTCCATATCCCACTGATCTGTCTTTGTATAGCTTTGATTCTTTCATCAAGAAGTGGAATAATTTTAATTTCACCTTGAATCGTCGAAATGGCCTTTTCAATATAGTCTAACTTAGATACAGCTTTCCCGGTAGCAACTAATACGACGCCAACAGCGACGATAAATCCACCTAATGAAATCCAGTTTCCTAAATCCATGTTTTACCTAACTCATTCAGAAGTTACAGTACTGAAACCTACATTGAAATGCAGCATAAATATTACGTACTATTGCAGGGTGGTGTTCCACTACAGAACACTTTAAAAGTTCCCGATATATTGCTATCCTGTCAAGATAATTACCCACAACTACCCGAATTTATATAACATTTACCCTAGAAATACAGGAAAATCTTTGCCTACCCGAGTAAAAAAAAGCCCCAAAGAGGGGCGTATATTCATGAAGTTGGTACTCAGCTAAATAGTCTCTTCGTCAAAACTTAGATACTTATCCATTGCTAAAATCCCTCCAGTTTATTAATCTTACATAAACGAATCTAAAGCCTTGTGACGGAAAAATCAACCCCCTATAATATAGTTTTCGTTTAACATTGTCAGAAACTTTAGAATGATCACAGAATTTCTCAATTGTCCCAAGTGGGTAGAACCTAACGATTAAGTCTTTTGGATGTTTGAGACTTATTTCTAAGTTTTTAACAAAATTTTTATAAGTCATTGATTTATCTGGATCATCTTCTGGCGAATATATTTTTGTAACTTTTTTCAATATTTTATATGTTTTAGATCCCTCTAAATTGACATGAATAGTAGCTTTAATTTCTTTTCCTTTTTTGGAATTTAAATCACAGTTGTAATCACATTTATTTTTGAATTCAACATTGTTAATTTGAAATGTATTTAATTCGTAATTTGGTACTCTGTCGTTAGCTTTTTTATGAATAGTTGAAGTTGATGTATATGGAATAATATCTGATTTGATATTTGCTACTATAGTATAATCAATACTTTCGGTAACTATTATATGCTTATGAGAAGCATCATGCCATTCTATTTTCACATCAACTTTAACATCTTTGTGATAATAATTGATATTTGCTGGTAAATAATAGTCGCAGATAATATCTTCAATCTCATCTGAAATCTCTGGAAATTTCCTATTATATATAATTCTAGATGCGTTTTTCCATAATTGTCGAATTAGAGAGTCATTATCCTCATATTCATATTTATACCATACCTTTCGCACATCTTTGATTATATTTTGGAAGTTGGTGTCGTAAATTTGTCTCAATAAAGATTGTTTAAATATTCCAAGGTATTGGAGTGATTTAAGAATTATCAAGAAAGCGCTCACTCCAATTAACATATTTCCCAGAGGTATTAGTATTTTATTTATGGTTTCATTCTCTGTAAATAAATTATTATCTATAGCATAGATTAGAAATACTCCCCCAAAAAATATAATAACTACCATTAAATATTTAATGAAAAACAATAAAATTTTATTCCAAATTGTATTTGAATTAGCCTTCATTTATTCCCTCTTCGAAATAAAACCCATGATAATCTTTAGTTTACAATCTTCTTCTACATTCTTTTTGTAAGTTAGCTCCTAATGTGACCAATATCAAATTAATTTAACTAAAAAATCGCAAATACAGACATTGTTTCCAACTGTTTGACACTTGGGTCAGTTCTAGCATAAGCAATTAACTTGTTGGAACTTGAAAGACAGCAAGATGTCTCCTTATGAGGTCCAAAGACTTAATATAAATACATCTCTACTGTTCCTAAATCCTTCTATAGCTCTTTTCCAATAACCAAATATTTAAGAAAGCTTATAACTATTAATTAGTTGGAGGAAAAATGAAAAAGAATAAACTAATGGATGAAGAAGAAATATAAGTACTGTCCGGCAACTGGGCGAAATCAAGTTTTTTCGCTTTTCTGTACCAGAATATCATGGTATGTGTGGTTTTTTAGTCAAACCACTTTTCAAAATTAATCTAGTTGGCATCTTATTTTGTGCAAATACTTTCTGAATACTGTACGAACTAACCCGGAATCAATGTACGAACTGCCCTGAAATTGCTATAATGGCATTAAACTTGCATTTTTTTCATACGTGATGCATAACTATATGAAATTCCACAGCAGAGAAGATTCTTTCAAATAAGTATTTTGATTGGAGGTTATATGTATATTAAAATACAATACGATGAAGAGGAAATATAGATCGTGCGAGATATAGGAAAATTATTCCTACTAGTTTCCTTATGTAAAATCTAGTGATTCAAGTTTGGAATCATACAAAATTGATCCTTTTGCACTTTTAAAACAGAGAATTGGCTTTGTAAAGCATATTGGCTTAACCGACAAAAAAGCTTATTAATAGTGGCCTTCCCCCATTAACTAAGCCACATTAGAAGTTAGTATTTTCTGTTCATTATTCCATCTTTTCTTAAACTCCAGTGGAGTCAAGTTATTCAAAGAGCTATGGGGACGATTGGCATTATACTCCATGCGCCAGTTTTCTATTTTCTCACGGGTATCTTCAAGACTGATAAAATAGTTTTCATTCAATCATATATAACCCAGCTTTTGATTATCCCAGATAATTAATTATAATAAATGTAATCCAGTTCATTATGAATATAAATACGCATAAATACCTATTTTCCCCAAGATTCAACCGTATTAAAAATCCCTTAACTTCCCACTATAAACCTTCCGAAACTTCAACCGATACCGGTTAAAATGCGGTAATGCAATTTCTTTAGTCCAGAATACTACAATCTTCTCATCTGGTTTTAATCCGTATTCTTTAACCAGAATCTTTCTGATATTAGGATAATGATATTTAAATGATGTAACATGAACAGCTTTTCTCAGATTTAAATACTGCTTAGGAACATTATCTTTCTCTGTATACACCGGTACTAATTTCTTGACAATCAATACGATTTTCTTACCCTAAGGGGAACCTATAGATACTGGACTTCTCTCCTACTACCCTTATTTATTTTAATTAGTGGTATCTTAATATGTACTGGCTCAGTAAATCTTTCCTTCATCTTTACAATAGCATGACCCACTTTCAGTTTGTCAATATTCTTTTGCTCCTCCTTCTCCAGACTCATCGACTTTGCGATTTCCCATATGTCATTGCCATTTCCCAGATTGAAGCATATCTTGCAATTCGTGTTTGCGATAATCGACCTGCTCAATTTCCCAGGCTCCTGATCAATAATAACCATGCTCTGGCCATATTCCCTGATCATACGTATTACAGTCTCAATTACTGTTTCTTCACCATATTTAATCTCTTTTGCTCCTGATAATACATGGTGGGCTTCCTCTAAAAATATGGCATGTTTAAACTGCTCCCGTTTACCCTCCAATTTTCGAAATTCATATAACCACAGTAAGAAACTTTCAATAAAAAACACTTTTTCAACATTCGCTAGGTTATCCATTTCAATAATTACATTTTCCTTAAACAACTTTTCAAATCCATCCTGTTTTCTTGTATTAATTAAATCACCCAACAATCCGGAAAATGTCAAGCATGCTAACACTCTTTTAACAGCACTCATCCATAATAGCTCACGCCCCTTAACAAACTCCCTTTTCATGATTTTTTCGAGATCATAAAAAGTCGGATATACTTTTTTGCCCTTATATATCCCAAAGCTATCATACAATTGATCAATACCCTTTCTCAAAAAATACTCTACACCATGTCCTACAAAGAAAGCATGTTTTATAATATCAATTAACATTGTCATCCAATGCTTTGGTTTTACTCCATCAGGCGGTATTAATGGATTAAACCTGAAACTCTCATTATCTTCACCTAACCTTATAATTCTCAGATTTTGAAACTCAGGAAGTTGTCTTAAATCACGGTAACTTTGCTTCCAGTCAAATACTAGAAAAGGTTTTTTCTTTTTTACCAATTCTCTCAGTAGTTGAAAAGATAAATTGGTTTTTCCAGTTCCAGTCATTCCAACAATTAAAATATGTTTAATAAATTCATTTTCTCTAAGACCAAATTGGGCATATTCCTGATCCGGATAAATCACATCTCCAAAATGATATTCACCCCCGAGATTCTCCTTTGACGGAGGCGGTAATCGTATGCTTTTTTGATAGTCCAATTTGACTTTTTTATCAGCTAATAGTCTGAGGATAGCTTTATTATCACGTTCAGATTTAGGATCTTTAGAAAACAGGTTCAAATACCACAGCCCCTTTGTTTTTTCTTTTAAAATTGGTTCAAGTTTTCGTAATAATTCATCTTCTTCATTTATCATTTGACCAACCGCCTTTTTTCTTTCTCCATATTTAGTTCCTCCTTTGCTTGCTGTAATCTTTCTTTTAACCTTGAGATATCCCTGAAACAAGATAGCCATTCATTGATTCTTCCAGACTCCAACAAAGCGATTTCCCGTTTTAAATGTGATATGTGATTAAAGGCTGGATTAAAAACTGGAATATATCTTAAATGCCAAGCCTCATCTTTAAGTCTGACTTGATTAGTGCCAATATTAGATAAATTACTATCCCTTAAAACTTGCCGATATGTTATTTCATACTCAAGATATTTAATCCTGTCTTCCAGATTGGAGACCGGTAATCCTAAAAGAGCTGCAACTATATCATCAAATTCTCTCTCCGACTTTTTCCCAGTATGAACCATTAAACAGTAAATATTTTCTAAATTTCATTTTATTTCTAAAATCACCTGATTTCAGAAGTAATGCTAATAATATTCGCAGCAATTCGTTTGCCTTTTTCAGTAACATTTATCCTATTAACATTTTTTACTGGAATTATTTCAACCAAATTTTTATCAACCAATAATTTGACTATCTCTCTAAGGTAATTAATTGAAGCTTTCACTTCCTGATTTAGTCTTTGACAATATCGCTTATGATCAGGTGCTCTGTATATTTCAATCAGAATAGTAAACCAACGTGGTATATATAGTGGATCTCTCATTCTATCCAATTGCAACAGGTTTTAATTTATCACAATCAACTTTCCACCTGTTCGCATACTTCCAGTTTGATCGTCCATTCACGGTCTGAACATTAATGTCATGTTCATTTGGATTAGCATTCAGTAGTTGAACATCAACACCATGAATAATGCAATTTGTCAGAGCGATTCGATACAATTTTATATCAGATTCCACCCCATAATATTTTGTGTTCGGATTTTTCTTGGCAGCCTGTAATATCTCTTTCCCAGTACCCACACTACTATATGTTATACCCTTTTGATGTAATATTTTTCTAATAGATGAATTATCACTACAAGTTTTGTTGAGCATACGTTTATAATACAATTCGCCTACATGATCTTGACAATCTGAACGTAATAACACCGAATCATAAATACTCATGAATCTGCTTGTAAATCCCTCATCTTCCCACAACCACTCAAACTTATGATCTATCTGAAAAAAGTATCTGCCTTGATTGTCGACTATTAAAAATTCAATCATCTTATTCCAAGCTGAATTTTCGTCAACAGATATTTCCTGTAGTAAGTTTAACATTTTCTCTAACATATCCTGTACCTCTAAATTCATAATAATTAATTTTAGTCTGCCATTCCATTATACCTAAGTGCTTTGAGCTCAAGGTCTAACCGATCAATTTTATCATTGATTAAACATAAATTTGATTTCATTTCATTTATATCTGCACTTGATTTTTCCAAATTTCCAGCTTGAGTAATTATCTTTTCTTCAATCGACCAATTAGATTGCTGAATCATATCTAACTTGACTTCAATATTTCTAATCTTTTCATGCTCCATAAATCAGTTAATTCATAACCCTATTTATACTTTGTGTAACTAGAAAGTGACAAAGTTTTAAAAGGTTTTGTCACATAATAATTATAATAAAAATGGTAGATATTTCAAATATAAGTGACCACGTTTCAAAAAATGGTTTTGGATCATTTTCTAATCTTGAAATGTTAGCAATACTCCAGAGTTTACACCCAGATATAAACGGCCACCTTAAAGATGCTAAAACATTACTGAACTATTGTGGAAGTTTTACAAATGTAATAAATGCTGCCCAAGAACAACCGACTGCTCTAACTCCAGAATCAAATCCAAATCTTTTTGGCCTTCGTTTGCCTTCTGAAATAACATATAGATGTTTAAAACATCAAATCCATGCTCAAACATATCTTGAGAACCCTGAAAATGTGATAGAATATTTAAAACACTCTATGCAAGGATTGCCGGTGGAACAATTCAGGGTAATTTACTTAAATGGTCGTAATCAAATTCTCAAAGAAGAATTCCAAACAAACGGCACTGTGAGTACTGCTGCTGTATATCCCCGGGAAGTTGTTAAAACTGCATTAAGATTAAACTCTTCAGCCCTAATTCTTGCTCATAATCATCCCTCAGGTAACTTACAACCAAGTAAAGATGATATTAAAATAACTGATAGAATTTATTCTGCAGCAAAATTATTTGACATTGCATTACATGATCATCTGATAATTACCAACAATGGGTATTTCAGTTTTGCCGATAAAAACTTGATCCCAAACTTCAATATCTATCAGCATTTGAATTCAAAATGAAAAAACTAAACTATAAAATCTGGTTTGCAAGTAGTCCTTCTAAATTTGGTAATATAAATTATTATTTTGTACCAGACGGAATTCAATGTAATGGTTATAATAGCAAAGGTGAATTCTTCTGTAGAACCGATAAAAATATTGACACTTATTCTAAAATCATGAATTACGATCTTAATCCAATGTCTGAAGCTTTACAGCAAGAAAAACCACTGACAATGATTCTTGAAATTATTAGTTATCTGGCTTGGTCTAGAAAGGCTCTATTCGATAGAAAATATCATCAAGTTAATCAAAGCTTGAAATTCATAATTGGATATCTGAAGCATGCTTTGGCTGTTATTTAAAAACTGGGATCTTCGGCCATTTTAATCTCCTGTTTCTGTATCACTTAAAACTTTCAATCCCCAATCACCTTCATTGTTTTTCATACTTAAATAAGAAAAAAGAAGTTTATAAAATTATTGTGATAAAGTACCTACATTTTAAGTTAAAGAAAAAATCTAAAAGTGCTTAATTCTTATTTAATTTATGAAAAAGAAGAAAAATAAATTTTCTAAGTTTATGGATTATATTTCAGATTTAAACTTTGTATTTGGAGCTTTTGCAGGGGTTGGAGTTTTATATGTTCTGAATATTATATTCCAATTCTTAAAAATTATAATTCCCTTTTTTGAACAACACAACAGGATTGTTTTCTTATTAATTTATGCAATCTTCTTAATAGTTATTCCAAAGATAATTGATTTAAAAGAATTTCGGGCAGGATTCTTATCTGGATACATAGCATATTTTCTTGTGCCATTAGTATATTGGATATTGGAATTATTGTGATAAAAAACTACAACTTTGGTTTATAACCTGTTCCTATTGCTGTAGAATGACCTTTTTCAATATGTTCGTATTTTATATTAAAAATATAAGAGCAACCTTTATTGTTTGCATTTCTTTTAAGAGAAGAATTTAGATCATCCATTACAATATCATAAGATGATTCTCTCCTATTTATTTCTTCACTTGCAACAATGCCTACCATTTCTAAATCAGGGTAAACCTCATTGCCCCCTGCTTCCATAAATGTTTGATTTGTTAATCTTATCATGTTTTTTTTAAATAAAGTTTATTTATAAGTATTATTGTAGTGATTCACTATTAAGAAGAATTATGGAATTAGTGTATGATCTTTAGGATCATACCATCCTTGAGAAATTACTCCTTCTTTATCTGATTTGTATCTTGTAAGATTTATTCTTGAAATTTTATCTATAGAGAAACGTGCCTTAGAATCAAGAAGATGTTTCTCTAGAACAGATTCAGCTTTTTCTTTTGAACTTGAAGACACAGATGCCTGACAATTAGCAATGTTAGAACCTGCAAAAAAGATATTGTATATCTGATATTCCATAAAAATGACAAATAAAGTTCCTTTTTAAAGATTATTGTAATTGAAATGTATCATGGATTGTTCCAAGCAATTCAGTAACATCTGGTTTTATTATGCCTGCCAATCCTTTTGATTTTGCTTGTTCTAATATTTTATGTGAACTAGAGAAAATATATATATTTTTTGTATTTATATTGTCTTTAATCGCTTCACTAACTTCAAAACATCGTCCATTAAGACCATCTAAAATGATTGCCCCGTAATTATTAGAATTAATCATTTCTAACCCCTTTTCAACATTTGATGCCCCATCCATATTATAACCTATTTCAGTTAATTTTCTATCAATATGTTCTAACCAATCAGAATCATCTTCAATATATAATATCTTTTCCATATATATTTGCTTCTTTATCCCTTTATAAAGATTATTATTATTTGGACATTTTTTCAATAATTCCTATCTATTTGATTGATTGTTAAGCTGGAAACTTCATGAATTGTAATGCAGTGCTAATTACTTTTTGTGACTAAATGCCCATTTTTTTAAATACTCTGGTGAGTAGAGAAATAGGATTAATGTTGCTATAATTGCGTAGAACTTTGAGATCCAAATTGGGAAAATGAAAAATCCAATGATTAACACGAAATCCAACCCTACTATTCCATATCCAAAAGAAAAAATGGTTAAAGAAATCGTTACTAGGAATATTGTGAGCATGCCAACTAAAATTACTGTCGAAGCACCCATCATTAAAGTAAACCGAATCTTATCAATTAGTGTTTTTTCGTTTTTTATTCTGAATGGTTTAGATATAACTCCATATAAATCATTCAAACTGAAACCAAAGTAGAGTACAAACACAAAAAAAGGAATATGTCGATAGTATTTTAATATCAGTGAATCATGAAGCTCAACCAAATTTCCAAATTCAGGCGGTACTAGTGGATGCAAAATCCTTAGAATAATAAAAAAGAAAATGGCTAATGCAATAGTAAATGCCTGCCAATTTCTACTTGGATATTTAAAAACATTATTATAAGCAATATTTACAGTTTCTTTAAATTCAGTAAAAAATTGTGACAATTCAACCGTAGCACTGAATTTTATTTTAATAGTTTTCTTGATTTTCTTGACCCATTCTTCAATAAGTGCATAGAGTACAGCAAAATCCATGAAAATAAAAATAGAAGACAAAACTATTTCATCTTGATAATACCATAATCCAATAATCGGAAGGGTAATTAGGTATAAACTCCACCAGTATTCTCGAAATTTGAGAGCAAAAGGCCAAGATATCATGCTTATTATTATTATGGGTAGAGTATAATTTGAACCACTAATAGATACAATTTTCAGGTAAACTATTACCGGGAAAATGCAAAAAGCCATTATTACTAACATATATATTGTATTAAAAAATAGATGGGTTTTTTTAGTATCACTTTGCATTAACAAGTACGTTTTAATAATCGTATTGTTTTCTCTATACACATTATGTTTCTTAGCAAATAAAATCATTATTGCTGAAAAGGCTGCTAATAAAAATGATAATACAAATAATGTAACTTTGTAAAATGTATTTAAACCCTGATTTTCACCATCAAAAACCTGAAATCTTGATGAGGCAAATATAATACACAATGAAAGTAGTAATAGAAATATGCCCAATAAAAATATTAACTTTTTTGGTTTTTCCCTATTTTTCTTATTCATACATGTAAAATATTGTCTGTTAATAATAATTCATGATATAGAATTTCTTCGGTAACAAAATTATTTCCTAACCCATTTTGTTGATATTTTACCCACATCTAAATGTAATGTAAATAATGTCTAATAATATAGCAAAATAAACCACTGACAATGATTCTTGAAGTTATTAGTTATCTGGCTTGGTCAAGGAAAGCATTGTTTGACAGAGAATTCCACCTGGTTAATCAAGGCTTGAAATTCATTATTGGATATTTGAAGCATGCTTTGGCTATAATATGAACGTAAGCTATTTCAATAATATCATTTTCCCGATTTGTACCTGACCGGAATACACTAGTTGATACATATAAATTCCTGATGAATATTTTGAGCCATTAAATTCAATATTGTATTCACCAGGTTCCTTCATCCCATCCAATAGTGTTATTATATATCGTCCTCTTATATCAAATACACCCAACTTCACATACCCTATATTTGGTAAAGTAAAATTGATGTTCGTTATCGGATTAAATGGATTCGGATAATTTTGATTTAAACTATAGCTTGTTGAAATATTATCTTTTTCATTATCAACTCCTAATAATGTTGGTTCTATTATAGGTATATCTTGGGGAATAGAAGTGATTAGTCCTGGTTTTTGGTAATTAATAGCAATTCCAGTACTATCCTTTCTCCATCGAATCAATGTATAACATCTTGCGTAAGATGGATTGCTGAGATTTTGAAAATCCATTATTCCTTGTAGGCGTATATCATAATTTACAGGTAGATTGTTAAAAACGTTAATCAATGGAGCCATTCCATCAGTTTGGGGTTCCTTTGCCCACCAATTTGTCAAATCTGTAGAACTACTATCTCGAAGCAAAAAACAATTCATCATATGCCCAATAGACGTAGCAATATCCATATACATTAATAAATATTCCTTATTATTGAATCTCCCTAAGTAATCTATACTATAGAAATCTAATGGTATATCATCTCCTGGATATCCATTGTAATTCAGATAATCCTGAATTGAAAATTCAACACAATTCCAGTCTTGAGCATATGTATGAGTATCAGTTGAGTCTATTGCTGATACATTTGTATTCCAATCAATTACTTCTTGGCCAAACAATTGATTTCCATGTCCTGGTAGATAATCAATCTGTCCTGTTAGAAATTCATACAATAATTGAACATCGGAAGTATCTGAAGGAATTCCATTCCCATCAATATCTGCGAAATCATTCTGTGGTTGATTATTGACCATATCATAATAATCATCTGGTCCAACTATACTATCCTGATTTACATCACCACTACCATAGGCTGCATGCAAATGACTGTTTGGCTGGATGTATGGATTAAGGACATTTAACTCCCATAGACTATCACTGACTGCTGATTTAGGCAATCCAATCATATTAAATTGGTCACCATACTCTGCTTTGAAATCTATTAAATACCCATTAGATCTTGTTGATACTCCAAGCAGTGAATCAGGTAGTCTATCATCATGATATATGCTATATTCTTTTTTGGCTTCACCTGTTTGTGCGTTCAAAATACAAAGTAGAAAGATGATTGTACATATTTTCTTATTCATAACATTCACTAATTTAATAATATCAATTTAGATGTATTTATAATATCATCCAAAAACAACAGTCTATTAAGCTTGAGATTTCGGAAAGATATAATTAAAACCTAAAATTATTTAAAGTATAGGGCATTATTAATTTTTTATAATATTATCAATATAAACTACTTGTATAACATATATAAAAATGAAAGAAGAAGAAATAATAAAGAAAGTAAAGAAATTTGCCAAAGAAGTATATAAAATTCTCGGAGCAGGATATAATGAATGTGTTTATGAAGAAGCTTTGGCTTTAGAGATGAGAAAAGCTAAAATGAATTATGATGTAGAGCTTAACACAGAAATAATGTACAAAGGAGAAAAAGTAGGGATACACAGATTAGATTTTATTATAGACAGAAAAATAGTTGTTGAGCTTAAAGCATCAACTTCAATTTCTAAAGGAAATGTATGTCAAATCCAATCTTATCTTAGAACTCTTGGCCTAAAGAAAGGATTATTGATCAATTTTCCTTATCCAGATAAAGAAGAACCAGATATTGAAGAAGTTGAGGTTTGAGGGAATTTAAAAAGATGAATATAAAACCCAAAACTCATGCAATTATTCTCATAATTGTCGTACTAATATTTTTTGCTAGTTGGTTTACTGAAAAAATAATCTTTGATAATTATAACTCGCATCGCGAACAATTTGAAAAAGATACTTTAAAACTGGAGTCAATGGAAAAAGCTATTCCCTGTATTTGTTCTTCTAATTCTTATAATTGCGATGATTTTTCAAATAAGGTAGAAGCTCAAGAATGTTTTGAATATTGCGGTATAAATAATGATATCCATTGGTTAGATGAAGATAATGATGGATTAGCATGTGAATGGTTAAATTAAATGGAAGAAGAAATAAAAAAGAAAGTTGAAGAACTTGAAGGAAGAATTGAATTTTTAGAAAATCGGATAAAAAATTGATTACAGATTGTGGAGAACATAAACATAACAAAGGCGATGGTCTTGCAACACTTAATTATTAATTCTATTCTGTTAAAGAAGTAGGTTAAAATTGTAACATATTTAACAAGACCTAAAAATCCGAAAAGTATATAAAGAAAAGAGACTTGTTAGTTAGAATATTTGTGGCTTGTAAAATATCGACTGAATCATAGCCCAATAAATGAGACAATTTCTATAGGTGCCTGCTCGAGGCGTTTATACTTTTTGTCCCAAAATGTGGGCTCAGAAATCAACAAACTACCACAAAATAATTAAACTGTATTTAATACATCAAACCAACCCATGAATCAGGGGAAAAAAGATATTCATAACCGAGAAAGAGCATTTCATAGAACGCTTACAAAGCTTGAGAACGATTCTGTTATAATTCAAGAGAATAAAGAGTTCATTTTGAAATTTATTAGAGATTGCCAGCTTGGAAAAACCTTAAGAAAAAGGCAGAAAAAAGTGATCGGGAAAGCCCGGTGTCTTAAATATATCATAATTCTAAAGAAAATTTCTGCACGATTAAACATGCCTTTTGATAAAGTTACACAGAATGATATTGAGAAATTTATTGAAGCATTGGAAAATGATATTTATTGTTATGAGTCTGGCTCTAAAATCAATAACACTTACCGGAAAAGGAAATATTCCTATTCCACAAAACTTGATTATAAAAAAACCCTAAAGAAATTCTATAAATGGCTTTTAGGGAAAAATGAGCATTATCCTGAATTGGTTGACTGGGTCGAAACCTACGATATTATTAAGGAAATTCCCGCCATTTCTCGTGATGAAGCTGATTTGCTTGCTGATTCAGTTGGTATTCGTGATAAGGCAATTATCATGTTTTTATTTGATAGTGGAGCAAGAGCTGAGGAAATGTTAAATATCAAAGTCAGAGACCTATCATACAATGATAATATTTGCAAAGTAAGAATAGTACATTCTAAAACAAAACCGCGAACCATCCACCTTCCCATATGCTCAAAATATATATCTTTATGGTTAAAAAACTATCACCACCAACCAGATGATTATCTCTTCCCAATATCATATCAATCTCTAAGAAAAATGATTAACAGGGTCAGTAAGAAAATTCTGAATAAAAACGTGTCACCTCATATACTCAGGCATTCCAGTGCTACTTATTATGCTCATCATTTAAAACATTTTCAATTGTGTTATCGATATGGATGGGCTATGTCCAGTGCTATGCCAAATCGATACCTTGATAGAGAGGGGATGATGGAAGAGGAAACATCTACGATTATTAAATCTAATGATATTTCACAGCTAGAAAAACAAAATCAGTTGTTTAAAGAGGAATTAACTTTTATTAAAGAAAATAATAACCAACTCATCAATCAAGTCAACAACTTGCAAGATAAACTTGATCTACTTTTTAACGGTAAGAATTTTCTGCAACTCACATCATCTTTTCTACAGAAATAATTTATCTAGGTGTATAGAATAGTGTACAAGCATCCTTCACCGACAATAAAATACTGGTTTGTCAAACCTGTGTAAAAAAATCTAAGTAATATAAATTCACAATAGAGTATATATAGCGTACGCAATACTCATTACCGACGAGAAACAACTGGACTTCTAATCCGTTGCTCCCTTTTATAATTTTTCCACCACCTTCCGGTGGGAAAACGGT
>JABMPU010000130.1 GCA_013203665.1 Armatimonadota bacterium | reverse complement strand
TGGTGCCGACAGTAGGAATCGAACCCACAACCGCTCGATTACAAGTCGAGTGCTCTACCGTTGAGCCATGTCGGCACATCATTCTGGACCATAAAAATCTCTCCAAATTTACTATCCAAAATAGACGCTTTTATACTTTTAAAATGAACATTTCTTAACGAGTTGACAAAAAATTTTCTTTCCTACTATATGTCAAATGTTTTTTGAGTATTCATAATTTTATGAATTCTAATAAGTTAACGTTGAGCCACCTACGCTCATATTTGTTACAGAATTATTTTAAAAAACCTGAGAAATTATTATTTTCCTTAACTAATTTTCCGGCTTTTTTGAAACTACATTCATATCTGTTCCGCTGGATTTTATCAATTTTTCCAGTTCTTCTTCTGATAGATCATATTCTCCTTGAGCATTTTTTTGTAGTTTTTCAATAATATCTATAGGAAGATTATTTTCTTCTAACGCAAATATCTTAGAAGGTTGTTTGGGAAATTCCAGTATTTTTATGGAATTATCATTATATACTTCAAAAACTGTAATAAAAGAACTGAATTTATTTTGCTGGTTGTAAATGTATACATAAAGTTGAAATTTATGCTCCCCAAGTAAATATACATCATAGTCAGTAACCTTTTTAATTTCAATTTCAGGTATTTCAATAGGAATTTTGCATTCTCTTAAATATACACTCATTTTTCCCAAAGAATTTTCTTCGATAGCCTGCTTGAACCTCTTGATAAAGTTTATCAGATTTTGGTGTAAATTTGCACCAACTATTTTTTTGGAACCAACCATTCCCTGCTGTCTAAAGTATTCCGCTCGAATATCCTTTTTTAAACGATATATTTTCTTTCTCAGGGCTGGATAATTGAGTTTTCTGCGCCAGGCAATTTGTTTGATTTTAAAACTCTTTTCTAAATATATTTCCAAAAGTTCTCGATCGATTTTAGATAAGTTTTTCCCATATTCACCTAAGATATTTACCACTGATTCTCTGGAATCTTCCTTTTGTTCAAGAATTATTTTGGTAACTTCGTCTTCAATATCGCTAAATTCTAAAGCAGCTTTATCAATACTCCCTTTATTTTTTCGCATAAAATCAATAGCAGTATTCTTTGCTGTTGCATATATCCACACATTCTCTTTTTCGATCTTTTCAAAATTAAGATGATATTTCATTGTTACAATTTGTACCAGATCTTGAATATCCTCATAATTATCGACAAATTTTTTAATTACAGAATACGCTAACTTGCTGACCTTCTTATAGTTGGGTGTATTAATCATAAATTTTCCTTTTCTATGTTGCCTTCGTATCTTTTTGTAATATAATAAATTAAGTCGGATTTAGTCCCCTCTGCACTAAATTTTCCGTCTACTATAGTAGAAGGAGAATTTTTTAAGAAAACATCTTTTTCTGTTAATAAAAAAAAATTGATTAATCTTTCGTCAATATGAAAATCTGAAAAAACAGAAAAATAGATAAAAATGGGAGAAAAACCTGAAATTTCACTCCCTTTGTAACTTACTATATTAATATAAGTTAAGTCGGATTTAGTCCCCTCTGGGTATTTTTTTACGTCTACTATAGTAGAAGTACTTTTTTCGGAGGGGAAAATGAAAAAGATAGTTTTAACTTTAGTTCTTATTTTAACTTTAAGTTTACCGATTTTTGCCACACTTCCTACAGACTTTGATCCTAATGATTATGAAGAAATCACCTGGGAAGAAGCTGGAAGCAATTTCACTATTATTTACCAGGGCACTAACGTTGATGCAGCATATAGCATTATAAAAATTAATGGTACATACTATATCGTTTTTGAATAATCAATAACTCTTTGTAAACTTCCTACTCATTATTGAAAAATAAGGATATTGACGTGAGAATTCGGAATAAGATCCGCGTTATTCTTCTGGAAATGGAAAGAAAACAACCTGGAATTTTAGATAACTTCACAGAAGAAGATATCAATAGGATTCCGGAAATTAAAGAAATACTCGCAATTAAAAGATTTAAAATAATTAATTTCAGAGTTGTTAGAGATAATAACAACAATACTTCGATTTCTCACGACTTTCGCTCTTGTAAAAATAACCAAACACATTTAGGACTTAGATCTATAAAATTTAATTTTGCAATTTAGTTTCTTATGTGTAAAAAAACTGAAGCTATTCCTTTCAGGAATAGCTTTTTTTTTTAAAAAATATTAAAATCTTAAGAAAATGGAAATATTGAAAAAGAAGTCTATTCTTATGATACCTCTTATATAACTCTTGGAAAAAATAAATTCATTTGATAAAAGTTCTCTTCTATTATGGAAGAGAACTGAAAATTGCTTTACC
>JABMPU010000129.1 GCA_013203665.1 Armatimonadota bacterium | reverse complement strand
GGGAATCTCCAGTCGACCTACGGTCTCCTTCCAATTCCCCAAAATCGATGATTCGTTTCTCATCTCGCATTTTTCACCTTCCTTTTCTACACTATTTTAGTGTCGAAAAGTGTCCAGTGTCATCTTGGCACAGAGGGATAACAATAAGATTTATTTGCACCTGCTTTTAAAGCCTTATTTATAAATTCTATTATTTTATTATATTCTTTATCCTCAAAAAATAAATCAGAGATATTAAGATAGCAATTAATCAATATAGACCTTAACCGACCACTTCTTAAGAGGCTAATTGGCATAGTAATATTTTTCTTATTTCTGTTAATCTCAATTTTTCTTTTATAAGGTTCTATTTGTTTCTCAAGGAAAGGTAATAATTTTTCAATTAGTAAAACCGAAGTGTTAATATAATCTTTTGAAAAACTTGAAGCTATTCCGATAATTGAAAGTAAAATTTCAACAAAATTAGTAGCTATAGCTTCAGAACCTGATAAAGAATTTGATTCTTCTACAATCCAATTTCTATGAGTCAACATAAGATTAATATCTTTTTTAATCATATTCATTGAGCCTGGGTTTCGTGGAACTTGTGGGATATAATAAGAAAAGGAAAAATCCTTAAGATTAAATATAACTTTATTTTCTTTTTTCCCATAATGGATATTACCATGGATTACTAAATTTATTTTTTTCCTTTTTAAATATTTTTCAGCGTCTTTATTAGTGTTAAAAAGATCTGTACCTATTTTAAAAATATGAATGTTATCTAATAGATTTAATGATTTTAACTTACTATTTGTCATTAATAGAGTTTTAGTCAAGATTGAATCAGATGCAATATTATCTGGACTAAGAGCTACAGCTACTTTTAATTTCTTTGAAGGGATAATAAGTCTTCCAGATCTAAATAACCAAATTAAGTATGTGAGAATAAAAATAAAAATGAAGAATAATATTTTACAATAAGCTGGATATGAAAAGATGAAAGTAATTGGCTTCTGAAGAAAATTCAAAGATTCTGGGATATTTTTTAATCCCGAAAATTTATTTAAAGGTAATAATAAAATTAGGGAAAATTCAACACCAATTATAATCCAAAATCCGACTATATTCCTTTTATTCACAGAAAATAGTTTTATTATAGGTTCAATTAAATATTTTAAAAAAATGTCTTTCATATTATATTATCATTCCTTTTAAAACGATATATCTCATAGGCATCAATCCAAATCCATCTCCACCAACTCCTCAATACCCCTCCGCTCATAACCTGCTTTGTTCAAACCAAAAGAAATCAGAACTTTATCAATTACCGGATCTACTATCTTAACTTCTTCATAAGTGAGTTCATATAATTTATAAACCATTAAATCTATTTTATCTTCTAGCATTTGCGTGTCTTTGCCTGATTTATTGCCTGTTGTTTATTCATCGTTTTTATTCTTCAATTAATTTTTCATTTTCCGGATATTCTAAATAATTCTGTTTTGAGACTACTTTCTTACCGCTTTTCTTCTCCAGGTCTTTACGGGCTTTGCCTGCGACATCACCACCATCTTTTGCTGCTTTTTTTAATTTGGGAAATTCTTTAGCATTTATGCTTCTGGTGATTTCTGTAGTTGAAGCCTCTCCCAACATAGAAAATATTAATTCAAGGTCGTTCATATGGTCACGCAGGTTTTCCCGTTTTAATCCTTTCAGGTTTTTGTATTCGGAAGGAGTAAGTCCAAAAGCAGCTTTGGAAATTTCAGAAGTGAGAATTGCATATTCTCTTTGTAATTTAATTCCTCTTTTATCCCATTCATCAGTAAGTTCTTCCCTGATAGCAATTCCTCTCATTCTCTTCTCAATCCAATTTTCCGAATAACCTTTTGCTTTATATATTGCTTTTGTCCGTTTGGTTGCCAGTTCCGGGTCTTCAATTTCCTGAACTCGTTCGTATCCTACTTTTGCCAACCAGCGTTTGAAAGGTTCTGCTTTTGGTGATGGTATGGATTGGATGATACGGAAAGCATTCTCTGTATTTACTACATCTGTTGTATAATATTTACCGTCAGCAGATTCAAGTTTCAGTTGTCGACAAATTGTCGACAAGTCAACTCCTGCTTTTTCCATCTCTCTTTTTTTCATTCTGTACCAGTAATCTCGTGGTTTTTTACTATCAGTCAAAGCTTCAATCATATCTACAACAGAAAACCACCATTCATTATTATAAATAGTTCTTCTAACTTTTTTTCCTCTAAAAATAGCAATTTTTGTTTCCATAATTATTCTCCTGTAAAAAATTCTGAAAGGATAACTTCTCGTGGACCGGAAGTCGAAACAGATGTTTCTGCAATATGTTTTTTAAGAAGTTCATCAGGGATATTTTTCTGTAAGACAGCCAGAAATTTTAATGGCCTTATTCCATTATTAATTTCTGCTTTTAATTCTTTTAGAGCAACTTTAATTGTTTGTTTTGGTAAACCACCTTCTTCGGTATGTTTAATGACTTTTCTCAAATAAAGTTCATGGTCTTCCGTAAATTGCCTGTAATCATTCATCGCTCTAAGAATTTTCAGGAACTGCGTGGTGCTGTCTCTACCACCTTTCCCTTTTCCATTTTCATTGAGAGGATCTTCTATTGTAGAAAATTCAAATAACTTTTTATTCATGTCTAATAACGAGTAATAATCTTTACTTAGTTTAGTTAGTTTTGTTTCTATATCTGCTCTAAGTAATTCAGCAGCGGTAAAAAAATCAAGTTCTGTTGATTCTTTAGTATTTGCCAAAAAGAATTTTTGAAGTTTGCCTTTTCGAAAATAAGTAAGTAGAGAACCAGATTCTTTTGAATTATATCTTGAAGATCTTGCTTTTATGGGTAGTTTTTTGACTTTTGCGAATAGGTCCGGATTTTTATTTCTTATATTTTTTATTTCGTTAATATATTCCAAAATACTTATTTCTTTTTCATCTTCACCGGTTATGGTTTTTTTAGAAGTTAAGCGATTAAATAATTCGTGAGACTCTATCACTTCTCCATCAGTAATTAATCGTGCATCATTTCCAAGAAATGAGATGAAAGCAGCAATTTTTGCAACAGCAGCTTCTGTAAGTTTTATCTGATCATTCGATTGAATCGTGGGGAAAAAATTGTAAGAATAAATTGTATCAAACTTTGTATCAACCCTATTTATACGACCAACTCTTTGCATTAGACGAGTAGGATTCCAGGGAATATCATAATTTATAACAATATTGGAGCGATGAAGATTTACACCTTCGGATAAAACTTCTGTTGAGACGAGAATTCGGAAATCATCTTTGGGTAATCTTGCTTTTGCATCGAAGTTGTCAGTAACTTTTTCCCTGATTTTTGAAGAAGATTGACCTGTATATAATAATACCTGGTTTGGAAAGTGAGCTTGAATTTTCGATTCTAAATATTCAGCAGTTTCTTTTGATTCTGTGAAGATGATTATCTTTTTATTTTTCAGGATCGGATCAGTTTTAAGGACATCGATAAATTTAATAATTTTCGGGTCTCTTTTTACTTTGCTCCATATTTTTTTAACTTCTTTTAAAACATTCAAATCCTGAATCAGATCATCTTTAAAAACTTTTTTAAATTCTTTTGCATCAAACCAAGTTACTTTTTCTTCTTCGATCAATCTTTGAATTGCCCGGTCATCATCATTATCAATAAGTTCAAAAATCTTATTTGAATATTTTTTACTCACATAAACATTCCCTTTATCAAATTCCTTAATAAATTTTTCATAGGAAATTATAAACCGATCGATCGAATTATTAAAGGCATAAAAACTACTTTCCAGTCGTTTTACGAGAAGTATTTTCATAAATTTTCTCATATTCTTTTGAGCCAATTCTTCAGGTTGGGTAATTGTTCCACTGAAGTATTTTTGTAAAAGAGGAGTATAGCGAACATACTTGAAATCTTTTGTTATTAATTTGATAGTCATGCTAAAAACATTATCTTCTTCTGTATTGAGCTGATAAAATAAGGATTGCGGATCAGCTACTTCCGGGAACTTCAATCCCTGCTCATTTAAGTCGTTTTTAAAGTATTTCTGAATTTCGGTTCTTGTTCTTCTAACCATCAGGAATTTAAGAATTTTTTCCCTGATAAGAATAGAATTTTCTTTTGATATTTTAATGAACTTATCGCGATCTTTAAGTCTATCGAGATTTTTTAATCTTTTTTCAAGGGTAGAAAAAAACATATCTAAATTTGGTAAACCGGGAATTGTGCTTTTCCTGGATTTTTGAAAAAGTTTGAGTTGGCTTAAAATATCTGATGGAGTATTATTTAGCGGTGTGGCAGTGACCAGAATAACTCTTTTCCCCCTGCAAATCTGAGCAAGTTTTTCATAAGTAATATTGCTTTCTGTTCTAAATCTATGAGCTTCATCAATAAAGATATTTGTATATTTATCTGTCCCATTTTTGATAATCTTATCCAATTTTCCTAATGATTCAAATTCAGCTCTTCTAACACCAAAATCAAAGAAGACATC